>NZ_JAVUPQ010000023.1:0-53005 GCF_032029835.1 Escherichia sp. AM3
CTGATAGAAACAGAAGCCACTGGAGCACCTCAAAAACACCATCATACACTAAATCAGTAAGTTGGCAGCATCACCCACGGCTATATCCACGCGAATTGACAATAACAATGTAGTAGCACTGCATTATTTCATAAATATGAATTATCAATTGACTGGCATATAGTAGATTATTTTCTTATTTGTCCAATTAACCGGCGAAAACTTAATTTCTCCTGTAAAACAAATGGCGATTACCAGGCCTGCTTATGCAGATCGGTACGCGTAAAAGGTTTATCCAGCGGCCCTACTGCAGTGGCGATTTGCCCCAGCAGGGATTGAGTCGGCGCTTTATTACCGCTATGCAACAGGATGAGCGGGACCATCACCAGGCACGCGACGCCCCCCCAGGAAATACGCACGTTTTCCGAATGGGTGGTACGTTTTTGCAGCAACAGGAACAAAGCGCTGCCGACAGCGCCGAGCAGCAGGCCAGCGATCACTTCCGAGACGGAATGCGCATGGATGACCAACCGTGAATACCCCACCACAGCGGCCAGAATATAGCCGGTGGCGACGGCTGCTTTTTGCAAACCCGCGGAAAAACGAGCACTAAGCAGCCACAGGAAGATAGGCCAGAAGGCCGCGGAAAGCGCTGAGTGGCCGCTGAAGCCGGTGTAATCCAGCTCGCGAATACCCAGCCCCCAGCCCATAAAGGCCAGTTTGGAGGCGCAGACGATGGCGCCGGTGATGCCGAACAGCAAACTCCACTGCCACGCCAGCAACCGTGACGTTTTACGCAGCATCAGGACAATAAACAGCGCCGCTGCGCTGGGCAGCAAAACGGTGCTATCGCCAAAAAATGAGATGAGTTGCCAGTTCATATACCTGTGATCCTTCGATGATGTCCACTGCCGTGCTCAGGGATTATCCGTAATGTCTGTACCAGCTCGCATGCCAATTCATTTCACATTTTTATGCATGCAAGTGAGATGTTTAAAGCGGAAACATGATCGCAGTCAAGTTTTATTTTTGGCTGACGTTGACCGCTTTCTCTGCGCTTTAGGAATTGTCGCACTAAGTGACTATTCACAAAGCATTATTGCCGCTACTCCGACCATTGCACCACAGAGGCCAGAGGCAAACTACCAGAAGTCTCCGAAGCCATACGTTTCTTTACAATCGTTATAACATTCACGTTATGAATAATTTCTGCATAACGTTATGAGCGGCGTGGCAAAATACCCCTGCCCTGCCGCTCACTCTTACGCCGGCGCTCAGGCCAGCAATTTTTTAATGCTTTCGCGGAATTTGGTACCTTCTTTCAGGTTACGCATCCCGTAGGTGACGAAGGCCTGCATGTAGCCCATTTTTTTACCGCAGTCATAGCTTTCGCCGGTCATCAGCATCGCGTCAACGGACTGCTTCTTCGCCAGTTCGGCAATGGCGTCGGTTAGCTGGATACGGCCCCAGGCGCCCGGCTGGGTTCGTTCAAGTTCAGCCCAGATATCTGCCGACAACACGTAGCGGCCCACCGCCATCAGGTCGGAGTCCAGGGTCTGTGGTTCGTCCGGTTTTTCAATGAACTCAACGATACGCGCCACCTGCCCTTCCGCCACCATGGGCTCTTTGGTCTGGATAACGGAGTATTCGGAGAGATCGCCCGGCATGCGTTTCGCCAGCACCTGACTGCGGCCAGTCTCGTTAAAACGGGCGACCATGGCAGCGAGGTTATAGCGCAGCGGGTCCGCAGTGCCGCCATCGAGAATGATATCCGGCAGCACCACCACAAACGGGTTGTCCCCGACTACCGGGCGGGCGCATAGGATGGAGTGGCCCAGACCCAGCGGCTGTGCCTGGCGCACGTTCATGATGGTTACACCCGGCGGGCAAATGGCCTGGACTTCCGCCAGCAGCTGGCGCTTCACGCGCTGCTCAAGCAGGGCTTCCAGCTCGTAGGAGGTATCAAAGTGGTTTTCCACCGCATTCTTCGAGGAGTGCGTCACCAGAACAATCTCTTTGATCCCGGCGGCGACGATTTCGTCAACGATGTACTGAATCATTGGCTTATCAACGATCGGCAGCATCTCCTTTGGAATTGCCTTTGTGGCCGGCAGCATATGCATGCCTAGTCCTGCGACCGGAATAACCGCTTTCAAATTCGCCATATTCATCTTCACCTGTTTGGTTGCAAAACACGCGGTTTTGCAAAATTGTACATGTCACAAATTCATTGAAACTGATAATACACGGATACTGCCCGAGCATATGCCCGCCAAATTCTTAAATTCACTGTCACGTAAAAGAATACACACAACTCCCTTTTACCAACAGTTAAAACTGAGAATAATCTTATTCTCGTTCAGGTTATTCAGCGGCTCGTTCCTTTGCTCCGCACGATGTGGCTGAGATGCCCGTCTATCGGGACCTGTTGGACGTCGGACCCGCCGCGCGTATGCCCGAAAAGAATATATAGATAATAAATTTCGCCAGGCAATATACTTCAGTATAAACAGCCGGATATGACGACATATTAGCCTGAATCCGCGGCTGTGAACTGCGATCCACCCTATTCTGCACTCACTTCATAATATGAATTATGCCGGTTTTGTAAGCGGGCTTCGCGCTTCGCTTCTGCTCTGCGCATCAGCGCTCACCGTGACGAACCGCGCGAGTAAGCCCTTTTGCCACCCTCGCTGAAACGCAGCGGATAAAGTTCTGATATCGGAAAGCTTATTCCATGGTCGCCGCCATGGTGTTATTTTTTCACTGTTCTTTTCCGGAACATAATTCTTATCGGTTCGCTTAATCCGCTGGAAATATATCCACCCACGGCAGAGCGATGTCCGCGTCGTTATTGCCTGTATAAGTTCACAGAGATATTGCAATTGCCTCTGGATAAGTAAGGGGAGATTGCACTATGCAAATGCAGCACCTGATGGTTGGCTATCCTAAGTACTACCAAACAGCCGATTATGCGTTGAGGCTTTCAGTAATGGCTGATATAGCAACAATGAGAATGAAGGCTCTGCACTTCTGGGATAAACACGATATTTCTGCAGCGTCTGAAGCCTTTGGCGTATCCTGCCGCACGCCTTACTGGTGGCGTCAGTTACTGAACAAGGGAGGACCTGAGGGGCCAATCCCGCACAGTAAGGCACCTCTGGTGCGACGAAAAAAGCACTGGCATCCCGATGTGCTGAAAGAGATTCGACGCCTCAGGACAGAGCTGCCGAACCTCGGTAAAGAGCAGATTTTTGTTCGTCTGAAGCCCTGGTGCGTACAACGCCACCTGACCTGCCCGAGTGTTTCCACCATCGGCAGAATGATCGCCACCGCACACGATAAAATGCGGATGATACCAGTACGTCTGAGCTCGCGGGGTAAGGCTCTGTTTGTCAAAAAGCGAACCACCAAACCCCGCAGGCCAAAGCACTATCGTCCGGTAAAGACCGGAGAGCTCATTGGGATGGACGCCATTGAGCTCAGAATGGGTGAAATGCGTCGCTATATCATTACCATGATCGACGAACACAGCGATTACGCACTGGCGCTGGCTGTGCCGTCGCTCAACAGTGATATCGTCAATCACTTTTTCAGCCGTGCAGCCCGGCTGTTTCCTATCGGTATCAGCCAGATCATCTCAGATAACGGGAAAGAGTTCCTGGGAAGCTTTGACAAAACGCTGCAGGAAGCCGCCATCAAACACATCTGGACCTATCCCTACACGCCAAAAATGAACGCTATCTGTGATCGTTTTAACCGGACATTAAGAGAGCAATTTATTGAGTTTAATGAAATTTTACTCTTTGAGGATCTGGCGTTGTTTAACCAGAAGCTGGCGGAATATCTGGTGCTGTATAACAGCAAAAGACCCCACAAGGCGCTCGCACTAATGACGCCCGTGGAATATATGTTAAAAGAGAACAAAAATTGCAATATGTGGTGGACCCATACATTGCATTTTAGACTAATCTTATCCATGATCGTGATAACACATACTGCAGTCGTACAGGTTTTAATACATATGGAATGGATTGCCGATCCGTCAATCTGGGCAGGTCTTGTCACGCTGGTGGTTATCGAACTGGTGTTGGGTATCGATAACCTAGTCTTTATCGCTATCCTCGCCGAGAAGCTCCCTCCCGCCCAGCGCGACCGAGCGCGGATCACTGGCCTGATGCTGGCGATGGTGATGCGTCTCCTGCTGCTGGCCTCTATCTCCTGGCTGGTCACCCTTACTCAACCGCTGTTCAGCTTCCGCTCGTTTACCTTTAGCGCCCGCGACTTAATCATGCTGTTTGGTGGTTTCTTCCTGTTGTTCAAAGCCACGATGGAGCTGAACGAACGGCTGGAAGGGAAAGATAGCAATAACCCCACGCAACGCAAAGGTGCGAAGTTCTGGGGCGTGGTGACACAAATAGTGGTGCTGGACGCTATCTTCTCACTCGACTCGGTGATTACCGCCATCGGGATGGTCGACCATTTACTGGTCATGATGGCCGCCGTGGTTATCGCTATCAGCCTGATGTTGATGGCCAGCAAGCCGTTAACCCAGTTCGTTAACAGTCATCCGACGATCGTTATTCTCTGCTTAAGCTTCCTGTTGATGATTGGCTTTAGTCTGGTGGCGGAAGGTTTCGGCTTCGTCATTCCGAAAGGCTACCTGTACGCTGCCATTGGTTTCTCGGTGATGATCGAGGCGTTCAATCAGTTGGCTATCTTTAACCGGCGACGTTTTCTTTCCGCTAACCAGACACTGCGCCAGCGGACTACCGAAGCGGTAATGCGCCTGCTTAGCGGGCAAAAAGAAGATGCGGAACTGGACGCCGAAACCGCGTCCATGCTGGTGGATCATGGTAACCAGCAGATCTTTAATCCGCAGGAACGGCGGATGATTGAGCGGGTACTTAATCTTAACCAGCGTACCGTCAGCAGCATTATGACGTCGCGCCACGATATTGAGCATATCGATCTCAACGCGCCGGAAGACGAGATCCGCCAGTTGCTGGAGCGAAATCAGCATACGCGGCTTGTCGTTACTGATGGCGATGACGCAGAAGATTTGCTCGGTGTTGTTCACGTTATCGACCTGTTACAACAGTCACTGCGCGGCGAACCGCTCAACCTGCGGGTGTTGATTCGTCAGCCGCTGGTGTTCCCGGAAACCTTGCCGTTGTTACCTGCCCTGGAGCAGTTCCGTAATGCCCGCACACACTTTGCTTTTGTGGTGGATGAGTTTGGCTCGGTGGAAGGGATTGTGACATTAAGTGACGTCACTGAAACCATTGCCGGTAACTTACCGAACGAAGTGGAAGAGATCGACGCCCGCCATGATATTCAGAAGAATGCGGACGGTTCCTGGACGGCGAATGGTCATATGCCGCTGGAAGATCTGGTGCAATATGTGCCGCTGCCGCTGGATGAAAAACGTGAATATCACACCATTGCCGGGCTATTGATGGAATATTTGCAGCGTATTCCAAAACCTGGCGAAGAAGTTCAGGTGGGGGATTATTTGCTTAAAACGTTGCAGGTAGAAAGCAATCGCGTGCAGAAGGTGCAGATTATTCCGCTGCGTAAGGATGGCGAGATGGAGTACGAGGTGTGATGGTATCGGCCATTTTACCCAATGCTGCGTAACGCCTTATAACTTCAGCAATGAAGCGTTGTCTGTGGTACATGGACATCACAGCGGGGGTGTGGGTCCGGCTGTAAATCGCCGAATCGTTTCCTGTAGGCCGGGGCAGCCCACATGGATGTGGGCTGAGGGCGCGTTTTACAGTGATGTTACCTCGCGCCCGTACCCGATAGCCGAAAGGAATAAGATGAGGGAACCACGCCAGCGGCGATTTACCGCCGGGAGCCTGGGTTGCCAGGGTGGTGGCGATTGAGCCACCCTGGCACGTTCACCGGCTTGAGCGTTCCATAGTAGCGAGGAACATCAAGTGAACGGAACAGCCTTCGATCTTACATATTCAGAATATAATGGTGCCGCCACGAACGCCTGATGCGACGCTTTACGCGTCTTATCAGGCCTACAGGACAGGTCACCTGGTAACCTACATCTTCTCCAGCAACTTCTTCACATCTTTGCCATTGCGGGAATCTTTATTCCGCTCGGCCCAGTCGTTAAGACGGCGTTTTGCTTCATCCTGTAGATGTTTACGCAGTAACTGATCCACTTGCAGGCTGTAATTAAGTTGCTGCCAGTTGCCATAAACCCGCAGCGGTACTGGCGTTTCTTTGAGGAAATCAATCAGTTTGCTTTCTCCGTTCCAGCCACCCACGACCCGAATATCAAACTGGGTGTCGCAGGTTTGCTCCGCCAGATTCAACGTACCAGCCCCGGAAAGCGCCAGCATGGGCGATTGACCTTGCATGTCGTTTAACGTCACGACGCCATCCTTCAACGTCAAATCGGTGGTAAAGCGGTCAAGACGCGTCACGTTATCGAAGTTTTCAGCGGCCTTCACATCACCACCATTACGTTCTACCGCTTGCTGAATCATCTGCTGGAAGTTCATCCCTTCCATGCGTGTGTCGGTCATTTCGACATGTGCCTGTCCTTGCCAGTTGTGGCGGAATGCGTCGGCATCTATGTCAGCACCGGAGAAATCACCAGCCAGTGACATCTTTCCGGTCAACGAAATCGGATAGTTAAACGCCTTCAGAATGGTGCCAATCTCAACGTTTTCCAGCCGTGGCTGGAAGTTTATCCGCGGATTTATTGATGTCGCGTCCAACGTGCCCGGCAGTGAAACCTGTCCACCGTTAAGTTTGCCCTGCAGTTGAGTAATTTCCAGCAAACCCGACTTGTTGGTCATTTGCGTGGCAACATCTGTAAAATTCATTCCGCGCCAGCGCACGTTACTGGCCTGCAACAAAATATCAGCCGTAAAGCCTTGCAGTCCCTGATAGGCCGGTTCATCAATACGCGAAGAAATGACCGGGCGCGGCAACGTTGATTGGCTCAGCCCTTGCTCCGCGGCACCGTTCTCACCATTCGCTGTTTCATTAAGGGGGATGAGGTTGTCAAGATTCAGTTGCGGGAATTGCAGTCTCAGCTGCCATTCCGGTTTCTCTGTCAACGTGACCTGTGCTTGCCCGCTCAGCGTACTGTCATTGGCGGTCAAACTAATTTGGTTAAATGAAAGGCGTTTATGTGACTCCTGCCACTGGACCTGGAAACTCCCCTGCCCCTGAATACCTTGTTTTGGTAAATCGGCACCCTGCAACTGCCAGTTAATTTGTTCAATAGCCGCCATTAAATCATGCGGATAATCAGAAGCATCCACCGTACCGTTAAGGGATATCGTGAGATCGCGCTGATCGCGATTAACCCGCCCGGAGAACTCAAATGAGCCACGATGTTGGGGATCTTGTTCCATTTGCAGGCGGATATTGCGGATTGTCACCTGCTCGTCATCTTCATGCTGGAACACCAGAACGCTGTCCGCCACCTTAAGACTGGATATATCAAACGACCATCCGCGATCGTCTGACAGATCCGGCAAGGTATTGTCGCGCGGTGCAACCGGAGCGTCTTCACTGCGCACAGCTTCCGTCTGCGGCGTCAGTTGGATCACTGCCCCCTTTAGCATCACCTGCTTAACGCTCAGTTGATGACTCAGTAGTGGTAAAAGCGCCACGTCCAGACGCATGTTGTAGGCGCGAACCAGTGGCTGGCTTGCGCCCTGGGCGGTGAGAGACATTCGCCCGGAGAGGATACTAAGCTGCGGCCAGACGTGCCAACGCAGTGGCCCGTCGAGCTGCAATTGATAACCGCTACGTGCAGCAACTTGCTTGACCATATAGTCGCGGAAATCATTCGGATTCACCAGCAATACTAACGCAGATAACCCGGCCACCAGCACGACCAGGAGTATCATCAGCGTCGTCAGAAATCGTCTCATGGTATCCTCAATGGGCCTGAATTAGTCTTTATCGATTCGGCTGGCTACCGCGCCCTGCTGGTTGCGATATTTCGCATCTTCACGGCGGTTGTAAGGTCGCGCCGCCGGGCCGGAGAGCGGCTCAAAGCTCAGCGCACCAATTAACATGCCCGGACGCAGCGCCAGCGGCAGCTTACCGGAGTTGTAAAACTCCAGCACAATGCAGCCAGACCAGCCCGGATCGATACGGTGCGCGGTGACGTGCACCATCAGCCCCAGACGCGCCAGTGAAGAACGCCCGTCCAGCCAGCCCACCAGATCGGCTGGCAGCGTCACCGACTCCAGCGTCACCGCCAGCGCCAGCTCTCCTGGGTGAAGATAAAACGCCTCGCCCTCGTCGAGCACGATTTCATCGCTCATCACGCGGTCAAGCGCGGCGCTCACTTCATCTTTGGGACCGCTCAGATCGATAAACGCTGCCGTGTGACCACGGAAGGTACGAAATTTATTGCCCAGGCGCACATCCACCGTCGCGCCGTTAATACGCTCCACTGGCGGACGTGGGTTGATCGACAAACGGCCTTCATCAAGCCAGGCTTCAATATCTCGGTCACACAGACGCATGGCATTTTCTCCTTTCGCGCATCACTCCCTTAACGCCAATTACGTCAAGGGCATACCAGGTTATCACTGAACGGTACACAATTTATCAAGCTTATTCAAAGAACTGACTTATTTTCGCTTTCAATATATCGATCGCGATGCGGTTTTTCCCGCCGCGCGGCACGATAATGTCCGCATATTGTTTAGAAGGCTCAATGAATTGCAGGAACATCGGGCGCACGGTTTTTTGATATTGCGCCATCACTGAATCCATTGAACGCCCACGCTCGTTAACGTCACGCTTGATGCGGCGCATCAGGCAGATATCCAGCGGGGTATCAACGAAAATTGAGAAGTTAAGTTCGTCACGCAAACGCGCATCCGTCAGCAGCAAAATGCCTTCGAGAATGATGACTTTCTTCGGCTCAACTGTCACCGTTTCTTTCATACGCGTATGTTCAACATAGCTGTAAACCGGCAGGTCAATGGCCGAGCCGCGTTTCAATGCTTGTAAATGCTCAAGCAGCAGGCTGTGATCCATCGCGCTGGGATGGTCGTAGTTGGTCTTAACGCGTTCTTCCATCGACAGATGGCTTTGATCTTTGTAATAGCAGTCTTCGGGAATTACGCCGATGTGTTCATCACCGACTTGCTCACGTAATTCACGATAAAGGGTACTGGCAATAAGACTCTTGCCGGAAGCCGATGCGCCAGCGATACCGATAATGACGCACTGATGAGACTGATCAGTCATATATTTAGCGACCTGATTAACCTGGATGTTAGGAAGGGGGCGACGAAGCGCCAAACGCGGCAATTATAGGGATTTCATCCGCCTGATACCAGTCGAATAGTGTTGCCGCGCGCTCAGAGTTAATTGTTGACGAAGAATTCCCGGTGGCAAATTACGTTGATCAGTTTTATACAAGGTAAAAAATGTTATACGCCGTTGCGCAAATTATCCGCCTTTACGTCACTTTATGAGCAATTCGCATATAAAATGTAAAACTTTTGTACTAGCAAAAACACAGAAACGAATACTGGCGACCTGGTCTTGCGGATAAAGCGGTAATGAGCAAACAATCACAGCATGTATTAATTGCCCTGCCCCACCCGCTGCTTCACCTGGTCAGTTTAGGTTTAGTCTCGTTTATCTTTACCCTTTTCTCGCTTGAGCTTTCGCAGTTTGGCACCCAACTCGCCCCACTGTGGTTCCCGACGTCCATCATGATGGTGGCGTTTTATCGCCATGCCGGGCGCATGTGGCCAGGGATTGCGCTGAGCTGCTCGCTGGGAAATATCGCCGCATCCATCCTGCTTTTTTCCACCAGCTCGCTGAACATGACCTGGACGACCATCAATATTGTTGAAGCCGTGGTCGGGGCAGTGCTACTGCGTAAATTGCTGCCGTGGTATAACCCATTGCAAAATCTGGCTGACTGGCTGCGTCTGGCACTCGGCAGCGCCATTGTTCCACCTCTGTTAGGGGGTGTTCTGGTTATCCTGCTGACGCCCGGAGACGATCCTCTCAGGGCATTTTTGATATGGGTACTGTCAGAATCCATCGGCGCACTGGCACTGGTGCCGCTGGGATTGTTATTTAAACCACACTATCTGCTGCGCCATCGCAACCCACGGTTGCTTTTTGAGTCGCTGCTCACGTTAGCCATCACACTGACGTTAAGCTGGCTTTCGATGCTGTATCTGCCGTGGCCTTTTACTTTCATTATTGTGCTGTTGATGTGGAGCGCCGTGCGCCTGCCACGAATGGAAGCCTTTTTGATCTTCCTTACCACGGTGATGATGGTGTCACTGATGATGGCCGCGGATCCCTCCCTGCTTGCTACGCCGCGTACATACCTGATGAGCCATATGCCGTGGCTACCGTTTTTGCTGATCCTGCTGCCCGCCAACATCATGACCATGGTGATGTATGCCTTTCGTGCGGAACGCAAACACATTTCCGAAAGCAAAACCCGCTTTCGGAACGCGATGGAATATTCCGCCATCGGCATGGCATTAGTGGGCACCGAGGGGCAATGGCTGCAATCCAACAAAGCGCTCTGCCAGTTTCTCGGTTACGGTCAGGAAGAACTGCGCGGACTCACCTTTCAGCAACTGACCTGGCCGGAGGATCTCAATAAAGATCTGCAACAGGTTGAAAAGCTGATCAGCGGTGAAATAAACACCTATTCAATGGAAAAACGCTACTACAACCGCAATGGCGATGTTGTCTGGGCGTTGCTTGCCGTCTCACTGGTGCGCCACACCGATGGTACGCCGCTCTATTTTATCGCTCAGATTGAAGACATTAACGAGCTAAAACGCACCGAACAGGTGAATCAGCAACTGATGGAGCGCATCACGCTGGCTAACGAAGCGGGCGGGATTGGCATCTGGGAGTGGGAGCTTAAGCCGAATATTTTTAGCTGGGATAAGCGGATGTTCGAGCTGTATGAAATTCCTCCGCATATCAAACCAAACTGGCAGGTGTGGTACGAGTGCGTGCTGCCGGAAGATCGCCAGCACGCCGAAAAAGTGATTCGCGATTCATTGCAATCGCGCTCTCCCTTTAAACTGGAATTTCGCATTGCCGTGAAAGATGGCATCCGCCATATCCGCGCCCTCGCCAACCGGGAACTGAATAAAGAAGGCGAAGTCGAACGTCTGCTCGGCATTAATATGGATATGACCGAGGTTAAACAGCTTAACGAGGCATTGTTTCAGGAAAAAGAGCGCCTGCACATTACGCTTGTACGCTTGATTCCATCGGTGAAGCCGTGGTCTGTATTGATATGGCGATGAAAATTACCTTTATGAATCCGGTGGCGGAGAAGATGAGCGGCTGGACGCAGGAAGAAGCGTTAGGTGTTCCACTCCTGACGGTGTTGCATATTACTTTTGGCGACAACGGACCATTAATGGAGAACATTTACAGTGCCGACACCTCACGTTCCGCGATTGAACAAGATGTGGTGTTGCACTGCCGAAGCGGCGGCAGCTACGACGTGCATTACAGTATTACGCCGTTAAGTACTCTGGACGGCAGCAATATTGGTTCGGTTCTGGTGATTCAGGACGTCACCGAATCGCGCAAAATGCTGCGCCAGCTGAGCTACAGCGCCTCCCATGATGCACTGACGCATCTCGCCAATCTCGCCAGTTTTGAGAAGCAACTACGCATCCTGCTGCAAACGGTAAACAGTACACATCAGCGACATGCACTGGTGTTTATCGATCTTGATCGCTTTAAAGCGGTGAATGACAGCGCCGGGCACGCCGCTGGCGACGCTTTGTTGCGCGAACTGGCGTCATTGATGCTGAGTATGCTGCGCTCCAGCGACGTGCTGGCGCGACTCGGTGGCGATGAATTTGGTCTGCTGCTGCCAGATTGTAATGTCGAAAGTGCGCGTTTTATCGCTACACGCATTATCAGCGCCGTAAATGACTATCACTTTATCTGGGAAGGACGTGTACATCGGGTAGGTGCCAGTGCCGGGATTACCTTGATTGATGACAACAATCATCAGGCGGCTGAAGTGATGTCGCAGGCTGATATCGCCTGTTATGCCTCCAAAAATGGTGGACGGGGCCGGGTGACGGTTTACGAACCGCAGCAAGCTGCCGCACATAGCGAACGGGCGGTGATGTCGCTTGATGAACAGTGGCGGATGATTAAAGAGAATCAGTTGATGATGATCGCCCACGGTATCGCTTCGCCGCGGATCCCGCAAGCGCGTAATTTGTGGCTGATTTCACTTAAGCTCTGGAGTTGCGAAGGCGAGATTATTGATGAACAAACATTTCGTCGTAGCTTCAGCGATCCGGCACTTAGCCATGCTCTTGACCGACGGGTATTCCACGATTTTTTCCAGCAGGCCGCAAAAGCGGTTACCAGTAAAGGCTTAAGCATCGCCCTCCCCCTTTCCGTTGCCGGTTTGAGTAGCACCACACTGGTAAATGAACTGCTTGAACAGCTGGAAAACAGCCCTTTACCACCACGGTTATTACATCTGATTATTCCGGCAGACGCGATTTTAGATCACGCAGAAAGCGTGCAAAAACTGCGGCTGGCGGGATGTCGGATCGTATTCAGTCAGGTGGGCCGCGATCTGCAAATCTTCAACTCGCTGAAAGTAAATATGGCAGATTACCTACTACTTGATGGTGAGTTATGCGCCAACGTGCAGGGAAATTTGATGGATGAGATGCTGATTACGATCATTCAGGGGCACGCTCAGCGGCTCGGGATGAAGACCATCGCCGGGCCAGTAGTTTTACCCCTGGTGATGGATACGCTTTCTGGCATCGGCGTCGATTTGATTTATGGTGATGTGATTGCCGATGCCCAACCGCTGGATTTGCTGGTGAATAGCAGTTATTTCGCGATTAACTAAGGCGTGCTTCCCCATCGCCTGATGCGGCGTATCAGGCCTACAATTCGTCCGTTCCGTCTGGTTGCCAGCCTTCCGTATACCAGATATGCAACAGCGCATAAGAACGCCAGGGCTTCCAGCGTTCGGCATAACGGCGGATTTGTGCCGGTGTCATTCCCGGAAATCGCTGTTTAATCAGATAATCATCCGGCAGGAAAACATCTTTCGCCTGCCAGCCGCGCAAGGCGAAATAATTCGCCGTCCAGCGCCCGATACCCGGAAAAGTTTGCAGCGTTTTCATCGCCTGCTCCACATCGCCCGGTATTGTCATTGGTAAGGTGCCCTCCAGCGCCGCATTTGCCAGATGAATCAGCGCCTCTGCCCGTTTCAACGGCATACCTAACGCTTTTAATGCCTGCGGATCTGCTGCTGCCAGCCGCTGAGGCGTGGGGAAGCAGACATAATCCGGAAAATCATCCAGCCGTTCGCCATAAAGCTGTGCCACTCTGGCGGTCAATTTTGCCGCCATCGCCACGCTCACCAGTTGGCCTAAAATCGCCCGCACGCCCTGCTCAGAAGCATCAACACTGCCGGGTAAACGCAATCCGGGCCGCGCCGCGCCTAACTTGCCCAACGCACCGTTAACAATCTGCGGGTTACATTGCAGATCAAACAGGCGGCTCATTTTCGCCAGACACTCTGCGGCAACAGGTTCTAAACCTGCACTTAAATTTATGTGCAGAGTATGGCGGGCTATATCCGGAATAGCAGTCACCACGCCGCGATATTCGCCCACCGCCAGACTACGGGCATAATAATCGTCAGCGACCGTTTCCACACCGTTCACCGCACGGGCGGCGAGAAATCCCAACATCCACGACCAGTCATATGGCGGCTGCCAGTTCAGGGTATACATCGCATCTCCTTGTTAATCCGCTTTCAGCATAAACGTTATTCAGACGCTACGCTTTGCTTTCATATTCCGGTTGTCGCGACGGCAACATTTCGCTAAAGTCACGCCCCTTCTTCACCGGCATGGGGATTATTTCGTGTTTATTGGTTTTGATTACGGTACAGCAAACTGTTCAGTGGCGGTCATGCGCGACGGTAAGCCGCAATTACTGAAAATGGAAAACGACAGCACGCTGCTGCCTTCAATGCTTTGCGCGCCAACGCGTGAAGCGGTAAGCGAATGGCTGTACCGCCATCATGATGTTCCGGCAGACGACGATGAAACGCAGGCGCTGTTGCGTCGGGCGATTCGTTATAACCGCGAAGAAGATATCGATGTTACGGCGAAAAGCGTGCAGTTCGGTCTTTCCTCACTGGCACAGTACATTGATGATCCAGAAGAGGTGTGGTTTGTGAAATCACCAAAATCATTCCTCGGTGCCAGCGGCTTAAAACCGCAGCAGGTAGCGCTGTTTGAGGATCTGGTCTGCGCAATGATGTTGCACATTCGCCAGCAGGCGCAGGCGCAGCTGCCGGATGCGATTACTCAGGCGGTGATTGGTCGCCCGATCAACTTCCAGGGGCTGGGCGGCGATGAAGCAAACACCCAGGCGCAAGGGATTCTGGAACGCGCGGCAAAGCGTGCCGGGTTTAAGGATGTGGTATTCCAGTACGAGCCGGTCGCGGCTGGGCTGGATTACGAAGCCACCTTGCAGGAAGAAAAACGGGTGCTGGTGGTGGATATCGGCGGTGGTACGACTGACTGTTCATTGCTGCTGATGGGGCCGCAGTGGCGTTCGCGTCTCGATCGTGAAGCCAGCCTGCTGGGTCACAGTGGTTGCCGTATTGGCGGTAACGATCTGGATATCGCGCTGGCGTTTAAAAACCTGATGCCGTTACTGGGCATGGGTGGCGAAACCGAAAAAGGCATCGCCCTGCCGATTCTGCCGTGGTGGAATGCGGTTGCCATCAACGACGTACCTGCGCAAAGTGATTTCTACAGTAGTGCCAACGGTCGTCTGCTTAACGATCTGGTACGCGATGCCCGCGAACCGGAAAAAGTGGCCCTGTTACAGAAAGTCTGGCGTCAGCGTTTAAGCTATCGCCTGGTACGTAGCGCAGAAGAGAGCAAAATTGCGCTTTCAAGCGTAGCGGAAACCCGCGCCTCACTGCCGTTTATCAGCGATGAACTGGCTACGCTGATTAGCCAGCAAGGGCTGGAAAGCGCCCTCAACCAGCCACTGGCGCGGATTCTGGAACAGGTGCAACTGGCGCTGGATAACGCCCAGGAAAAACCGGATGTTATCTATCTGACCGGCGGTAGCGCCCGTTCACCGCTGATTAAAAAAGCGCTGACAGAACAGTTGCCGGGCATTCCGATTGCAGGTGGCGATGACTTTGGCTCCGTCACCGCCGGGCTGGCACGCTGGGCGGAAGTGGTGTTTCGTTAATTGAAAACTGGCTCAGCAACGGCTTAAATCAGCCTGCGCCTGAGCCAGTTTTTCTGCCGCCTGACGTAGCGGTTCCATCAACGGCATGGTCCGTGCTGGAGCATGAAGGCGGAATCGCTGCAACTCTGTCGCACCGACAGTCAGCGCCGATTCCAGCCGATGTCGTTTGGCGGCCATTTTTGCCATTACCGCTTGTCTGTCTGCAGGCGTTACCGCTTCGTTCGGCCTGAAAACAAAACGGCGTTCGCAACTCGCTTTCCAGTCGATAACCGCCTGGGTCAGATGATCACCAAAACCTTTTACTTGCTTAACGCTCCGTCGGGTAACGTCTGCGGCGGTTTCAATACCAAAAGACCGTAACGCCGCTTTACGTGCTGGGCCTACGCCGGGAATAGAGGCAGCATCGATAAAAAATCCCTCCAGAAACTTCTGCTTCTGCCGTTCCCTTGCGTTGTCCTGAAGTGCTGCCAGAGCGCGTTTCTCCTCTTCCGGTAACCCAAGAATTTCGTCCTTCATTTTTTCGAGCATCGTCCGTTTGGCGATAAAACCTTCCAGCCCGCCCAACTGTTGGATCTGGCTGACTAAATGGTCATAGTCCATTTTTGCGCGATTAAAAGCCTCTCTTCGTCGCTGGACTTCTGCTTTGTACGCTTTGCTTGTAAGGCTGCCAATAATCCAGATAGCCGCCAGCACGGGAACCAAAATGATATAACGCGGTTCTACCTGAAGGCCGCAAAGCAGCAGCGATAACGCTGACAGTGCGATCTCAATCAGAATGATGTATTCACGCCGTAACAGGCCTAAAGGAAGCGGCCTGCCAGTCGGTTGGAAATGATCGGGTAATGGCAATTGCAATGCTGGCGGTGCTACTGACGCCATCACCATCGCCCAGACTTTCGCCAGCACAAAATCACCGCTGGTGGTAATGACCTCTTCGCCGAGATCAATAAAATAGATAACGCCTTGATTATCCAGCGCACACCACGGGCAGTCGGTCAAATGACCGGGGTAAATATGCATTGCCGAAACGGTACATTTCTTTAACTGTTGGCGTAGTAAATCAAGTGCCGCTACCCACGCTTTTGCCGTCGGACGCCCGGTTGCCACGCCACTTTCCGTGAATGCCTGCTGAAACATGGCTTCAACATCACCCGGTAACATCGACAGCGGAATAGATCGTGGCGGCGGTGTTAAACCACGTCGCTGATTATCTGACGCGTAGGCATAACGGAAATGGGCAATATCCGTCTCCAGTGCATTCCCCGCATCAGAGATAAGCGGCACACCAGAATAAGGATGCCGCCCACCAAACAAGACGTGAAAAATCAGCAACGCAAGGCCAAAATTATCGTGATTTTCTGTGCGTTCAAAGCCGATAAATGACGACAAGGTTTGTAGCTCTGGCGGCGTAAAATACGACACGCCGACTTCGCATAAATGCAGCGTGCCATTGGCGTTAATCTGAAAGGAGTCGCTATCAATCAACACCACTTTGCTGTCGCGACCTACCATAAAGCTGTTCTGGTTTACGTCACCCACGACGTGCCCGTGCTCGTGAATCGTAGCAAAAGATGAAGCAATATTGCGCGCAACATAGAGTAGAAAATCCCACGCACAGTGAGGGTAACTCTGGCGACGATGTGCCGCGGGCTATAGATCATATGAATCGGTTCTTTACCAGAAACTTTTGGCATCATAAAACCGATAACCTTTCCGCCTCGTCCACCGTGAAGCGTTGCCTGCGGCCAGGCGACATAATTCAACAATTGCGCGTCAGCTGTCGCAGCCATAAAGGCAAGTTTGTCCTGTTTTAAGGCGGGTGGCGGCGTGTGATAAATCTTGGCGACGCTATCGACAAACTCCTCGATATCATAAACCGCACCTTCGCCGCCTTTGCCCAGTTCACGGCCAGGCGTAACGCACTCACCAGTAGCAGTATATAAAGTGGGTTTCATGGTAACCACAGCGCCAGTGCCAACGTTTTATCATCATCGGTACGCTCGTTTACCGCCGGGCTGGACAAAAACTGCTTTAACAATTCAGGTAATAAATCGAGTTGTTCCTGCGTTGCTGACGCCAGTCCATTGAAAAACGGGGTAAAGAAAGGCACATGCGGAGAATTATCCAGCATATTTAACGCCAGTCGCTGAATACCATCCGTAAATGCTGCAACTTTATGCGCACGCTCAGTACTGGTGTAAGTTTCCAGTCTGGAAACAGCATCGTCATCGGTAATGAAGTGCGTCATATTGGCATATTCCCCCACCATCGGCGTGAGCGGCAGTTGCAAACCGTGACCCAAATCTACCACCACGCCGCCATCGCCAATCTGCATAATCAAGGTGCCATTAGCTGATGAAATCAATCCCAAAAACGTGCAGGCAAAATCGCGAACCGCTAATTCTTTGGCTTCCGCCTCGGCAAAAAGTCGCTGACGAATGGTCAGCACAATGTCCGTTGCGAGGACATCATTAAGCCCCAATTCCCCGCCCTGCACTTTTTGCGACATATAAGCCATCGCTTCATTGACGGCGAGCATCGCACCTTCGCCACCCTGCGAGACGCTGCCTGCGCCATCAGCGACAAATACCGACAATAATGGCTGCTGGTCTTCTAACCAGGCAACCTGCATCTGGCAGGCATCCTGGCAAGACAAGTCAGCGCTGATGTGCGACGTTCCAACGGCTGATGCATAAACCAGACGCCAGCTCACACTGACGTCCAGCCTTTTGGCGCTTCCAGCACAACTTCCGTTCCCGGCGTGGAGCGGGAAACCGAACGCAGCGAACTGGATAACCAGCTAAACAGTTCGCGGAATTGTAATCCTTGAAGAGGCAAAGGCTGACGAACGCTGATTTGGGCCAGCGTCTTCATATCCGCCCCCTGAACACCGATGGAAAAGAAGGCAAACTTCTTATCTTCTTCCCCCTGAAACACCTTGTTGGCAGCAGCCTGCCACTCATCGGTTGGTGCGCCATCGGTAATCAGGAAAATCCACGGACGATAATAGGAAATACCATTGGCGCGATACTCACGTTTGCGCTCCTCAACCATATTCAGGGCTTTGGTAATGGCGGCGCCCATTGGTGTATCCCCATGGGCAAACAGGATGGGCGGGAAAAAATTAGCGGCACTGGTAAATGGTTGTTCCACATGCACCGGGCCGAACGTCACAATACCGAGTTCCACTCTTTTTAAGGCCAGCGAATCGGCAAGCAGCTCATCGCGAAAGGTAACCAATCCGGCGTTAAGTTCATTAATAGGTCTACCGTTCATAGAACCAGAAACATCCAGCAGCAAAATGCAGGGGCAACGTGGTTCCGGGTTACTGGCAAAATCGCTGGTGGCAAACGTGATTTGTTCGCTCATAAGAAATCCTTTCTTAGAGAATTATTGAGGTCCGGTATCATACCGATTGCAATAATGAAATAAGAGCAAACGAAGAAACTTTCAGAATTAGGCCCGGCGGCGCAGAAAATTTTGCTATTCGCCTCGCAAGAACGGAGAGCCGTCGATTGACACTAAGGGCGGAGTGACATAATTTCAGGAGTGAGGGTTAGGGAGAGGTTTCCCCCCTCCCCCTGGTGTTCTTAGTAAGCCTGGAAGCTAATCACTAAGAGTATCACCAGTATGATGACGTGCTTCATCATAACCCTTTCCTTATTAAAAGCCCTCTTCTCCGGGAGAGGGTTTCCCGTTTCAGCGTCCCGCTGAAATCGTCGGCTTACCTCCTTTCGCCCTGAATGCAGTCTATCGCTAACGCGTGAACAAAATAGTTTCCTCTGTGATTATTGCGTAACGACTCGCAAAGAATATTTGCTGGCAGGATCGCAGACTACAAAGCCTGCGGATTGACAATCTTATCGTGAAGGCATAATTTCAGGAGTGAGGGTAGAGCGGGGTTTCCCCCGCCCTGGTAGTCTTAGTAAGCTGGCCAGCTAATAACTAAGAGCACCACGATGATGAGTAGCTTCATCATGACCCTTTCCTTATTTAAGGCCCCTTCCTCGGGAGGGGCTTTCCCGTTTCAGCGTCCCGCTGAAATCGGCGGCCTACCTCCTTTCGCCATGCAAGCAGTCTATCGCTAACTTGCAGATAAAATAGTTTCACATGTGATTATTGCGTAACGTCTCGCAAAGAATATTTGCTGGCAGGATCGCAGACTACAAAGCCTGCGGATTGACAATCTGATTGTGAAGGCATACTTTCAGGAGTGAGGGTAGAGCGGGGTTTCCCCCGCCCTGGTAGTCTTAGTAAGCCGGGAAGCTTATGACTAAGAGCACCACGATGATGATCCACTTCATCATGACCCTTTCCTTATTTAAGGCCCCTTCCTCGGGAGGGGCTTTCCCGTTTCAGCGTCCCGCTGAAATCATCGGCTTACCTCCTTTCGCCCTGAATGCAGTCTATCGCTGACTTGCGGATAAAATAGTTTCACATGTGATTATTGCGTGACGTCTCGCAAAGAATATTTGCTGGCAGGATCGCAGACTGCAAAGCCTGCGGATTGACAATCGGACCGTGAAGGCATACTTTCAGGAGTGAGGGTAGAGCGGGGTTTCCCCCGCCCTGGTAGTCTTAGTAAGCTGGGTAGCTAACGACTAAGAGCACCACGATGATGAGTATCTTCATCATGACCCTTTCCTTATTTAAGGCCCCTTCCTCGGGAGGGGCTTTCCCGTTTCAGCGTCCCGCTGAAATCGTCGGCCTACCTCCTTTTGCCCTGAATGCAGTCTATCGCTAACGCGTAGATAAAATAGTTTCCTGTGTTATTACTGGATGGGGGCTCGCAAATGTGCCCGTCATTCAGACGATTCCAGACAGTGTTTCATAATTCCTCCATTTTTCTCCCTTATTGGCTGGCTACACTAGTATCATTCCGCGAAACGTTTCAGGAAGAGAAACTCTTAACGATGAAAGGTAGTTATAAATCCCGTTGGGTAATCGTAATCGTGGTGGTTATCGCCGCCATCGCCGCATTCTGGTTCTGGCAAGGCCGCAATGACTCCCAGAGTGCAGCCCCAGGGGCGACGAAACAAGCGCAGCAATCGCCAGCGGGTGGTCGCCGTGGTATGCGTTCCGGCCCATTAGCCCCGGTTCAGGCGGCGACCGCCGTAGAACAGGCAGTTCCGCGTTACCTCACCGGGCTTGGCACCATTATCGCCGCTAATACTGTTACGGTGCGCAGCCGCGTGGACGGTCAACTGATGGCGTTACATTTCCAGGAAGGCCAGCAGGTCAAAGCAGGCGATTTACTGGCAGAAATTGACCCCAGCCAGTTCAAAGTTGCATTAGCACAAACCCAGGGCCAACTGGCAAAAGATAAAGCCACGCTTGCTAACGCCCGCCGTGATCTGGCGCGTTATCAGCAACTGGCAAAAACCAATCTCGTCTCCCGTCAGGAGCTGGATGCCCAACAGGCGCTGGTCAGTGAAACCGAAGGCACCATTAAGGCTGATGAAGCAAGCGTCGCCAGCGCGCAGTTGCAACTCGACTGGAGCCGCATCACCGCACCAGTCGATGGTCGCGTTGGTCTCAAGCAGGTTGATGTTGGTAACCAAATCTCCAGTGGTGATACCACCGGAATTGTGGTGATCACCCAGACGCATCCTATCGATTTAGTCTTTACCCTGCCGGAAAGCGATATCGCTACTGTAGTGCAGGCGCAAAAAGCCGGAAAACCGCTGGTGGTAGAAGCCTGGGATCGCACCAATTCGAAGAAATTAAGTGAAGGCACGCTGTTAAGCCTCGATAACCAAATCGATGCCACAACCGGTACGATTAAAGTGAAAGCACGCTTTAATAATCAGGATGATGCGCTGTTTCCCAATCAGTTTGTTAACGCGCGCATGTTAGTCGACACCGAACAAAACGCCGTAGTGATCCCAACAGCCGCCCTGCAAATGGGCAATGAAGGCCATTTTGTCTGGGTGCTGAATAGCGAAAACAAGGTCAGCAAACATCTGGTGACGCCGGGCATTCAGGACAGTCAGAAAGTGGTGATCCGTGCAGGTATTTCTGCGGGCGATCGCGTGGTGACAGACGGCATTGATCGCCTGACCGAAGGGGCGAAAGTGGAAGTGGTGGAAGCCCAGAGCGCCACTACTCCGGAAGAGAAAGCCACCAGCCGCGAATACGCGAAAAAAGGAGCACGCTCCTGATGCAGGTGTTACCCCCGAGCAGCACAGGCGGCCCGTCGCGCCTGTTTATTATGCGTCCTGTGGCCACCACGCTGCTGATGGTGGCGATCTTACTCGCCGGGATTATCGGTTATCGCGCCCTGCCCGTTTCGGCGCTGCCGGAAGTGGACTATCCGACCATTCAGGTGGTCACGCTCTACCCAGGTGCCAGCCCGGATGTCATGACCTCTGCCGTTACCGCGCCGCTAGAACGCCAGTTCGGGCAGATGTCTGGCCTGAAACAGATGTCGTCGCAAAGTTCCGGCGGTGCGTCAGTTATCACTTTGCAGTTCCAGCTAACATTACCGCTCGATGTCGCCGAGCAGGAAGTGCAGGCCGCGATTAACGCTGCGACCAACTTGTTGCCGAGCGATCTGCCTAACCCGCCGGTTTACAGCAAAGTGAACCCGGCAGATCCGCCGATCATGACGCTCGCCGTCACCTCAACCGCCATGCCGATGACGCAAGTGGAAGATATGGTGGAAACCCGCGTCGCGCAGAAAATCTCGCAGATTTCCGGCGTCGGCCTGGTGACGCTTTCCGGCGGTCAGCGTCCGGCTGTTCGCGTCAAACTTAACGCTCAGGCGATTGCCGCCCTCGGCCTGACCAGCGAAACCGTGCGCACCGCCATTACCGGCGCTAACGTTAACTCGGCAAAAGGTAGCCTCGACGGCCCTTCCCGTGCGGTCACGCTTTCCGCGAACGACCAGATGCAATCCGCCGAAGAGTATCGCCAGCTAATCATCGCCTACCAGAACGGCGCGCCAATTCGTCTGGGCGATGTCGCAACTGTAGAGCAAGGTGCAGAAAACAGCTGGCTCGGCGCGTGGGCGAACAAAGAACAGGCCATTGTGATGAATGTTCAGCGCCAGCCCGGTGCTAACATTATCTCCACCGCCGACAGCATTCGGCAGATGCTGCCACAGCTCACTGAGAGTCTGCCGAAATCGGTGAAGGTGACAGTGCTTTCCGATCGCACCACCAATATCCGCGCATCCGTCGATGATACTCAGTTTGAATTGATGATGGCTATCGCGCTGGTAGTCATGATTATCTACCTGTTTTTGCGCAATATTCCGGCGACCATCATTCCCGGTGTTGCTGTACCGCTGTCGTTAATCGGCACTTTCGCGGTTATGGTGTTTCTCGATTTTTCAATCAATAACCTGACACTGATGGCGTTAACTATCGCCACCGGATTCGTGGTCGATGACGCCATCGTGGTGATCGAAAACATTTCCCGCTATATCGAAAAAGGCGAAAAACCGTTGGCGGCGGCGCTCAAGGGCGCAGGTGAAATCGGCTTTACCATTATCTCGCTGACCTTCTCACTGATTGCGGTGTTGATCCCACTGCTGTTTATGGGCGATATCGTCGGGCGACTGTTCCGCGAATTTGCTATTACCCTGGCGGTAGCGATTTTGATCTCAGCGGTGGTGTCGCTGACCCTGACACCGATGATGTGCGCGCGGATGCTCAGCCAGGAGTCGTTGCGTAAACAGAACCGCTTCTCCCGTGCCTCGGAAAAAATGTTCGACAGGATAATCGCCGCCTATGGTCGTGGACTGGCGAAAGTGCTGAATCATCCGTGGCTGACCTTAAGCGTGGCACTCAGCACGCTGCTGCTTAGCGTGCTGCTGTGGGTGTTCATTCCGAAAGGTTTCTTCCCGGTACAGGACAATGGCATTATTCAGGGCACTTTGCAGGCACCGCAATCCAGCTCCTTTGCCAATATGGCCCAGCGACAACGCCAGGTCGCGGACGTGATTTTGCAGGATCCGGCAGTGCAAAGCCTGACCTCATTTGTTGGCGTTGATGGCACTAACCCGTCGCTGAACAGTGCACGTTTACAAATCAACCTCAAACCGTTGGATGAACGTGATGATCGGGTGCAAAAAGTCATCGCCCGTCTGCAAACGGCGGTAGATAAAGTGCCGGGCGTCGATCTCTTCCTGCAACCAACGCAGGATCTGACTATTGATACTCAGGTCAGCCGCACCCAGTACCAGTTTACCTTGCAGGCCACGTCACTGGATGCGCTCAGTACCTGGGTGCCACAGTTGATGGAAAAACTCCAGCAACTGCCACAGCTTTCTGATGTCTCCAGCGACTGGCAGGACAAAGGGCTGGTGGCGTATGTCAATGTTGATCGCGACAGCGCCAGCCGTCTGGGGATCAGCATGGCGGATGTCGATAACGCCCTGTACAACGCGTTTGGTCAGCGGCTGATTTCCACTATTTATACTCAGGCCAACCAGTATCGCGTGGTGCTGGAGCACAACACCGAAAATACCCCAGGCCTCGCGGCGCTGGATACCATTCGCCTGACCAGCAGCGACGGCGGCGTGGTGCCGCTAAGCTCAATTGCCAAAATTGAGCAGCGTTTTGCGCCGCTCTCCATCAACCATCTGGATCAGTTCCCGGTAACGACCATCTCCTTTAACGTGCCGGATAACTATTCGCTGGGCGATGCGGTGCAGGCGATTATGGACACCGAAAAGACGCTGAATCTGCCGGTGGATATCACCACGCAGTTCCAGGGCAGCACCCTCGCCTTCCAGTCGGCGCTGGGCAGCACTGTCTGGCTGATTGTCGCGGCGGTGGTGGCGATGTATATCGTGCTCGGCATTCTGTACGAGAGCTTTATTCACCCGATCACCATTCTCTCGACGCTACCCACCGCAGGGGTTGGCGCACTGCTGGCGTTGCTGATTGCTGGTAGCGAACTGGATGTGATTGCGATTATCGGCATTATTTTGCTGATCGGTATCGTGAAGAAGAACGCCATCATGATGATCGACTTCGCGCTGGCTGCCGAGCGCGAGCAAGGCATGTCGCCGCGCGAGGCAATCTACCAGGCTTGTCTGTTGCGTTTTCGTCCGATCCTGATGACCACCCTGGCGGCTCTGCTTGGCGCGCTGCCGCTGATGTTGAGTACCGGGGTCGGCGCGGAACTGCGTCGTCCGTTAGGTATCGGCATGGTCGGCGGCCTGATTGTCAGCCAGGTGCTGACGCTGTTCACCACGCCGGTGATTTATCTGCTGTTCGACCGCCTGGCATTGTGGACCAAAAGCCGCTTTGCCCGTCATGAAGAGGAGGCGTAAGTGAAGTTTTTTGCCCTCTTCATTTACCGTCCGGTGGCGACGATTTTACTGTCGGTTGCCATTACCCTGTGCGGCATACTGGGCTTCCGTATGCTGCCGGTCGCCCCGCTGCCGCAGGTCGATTTTCCGGTGATTATGGTCAGCGCCTCGCTGCCCGGTGCGTCACCAGAAACAATGGCGTCTTCCGTTGCCACGCCGCTGGAGCGCTCACTTGGGCGCATTGCCGGAGTCAGTGAAATGACCTCCAGCAGTTCGCTCGGCAGCACGCGTATTATTTTGCAGTTTGATTTTGACCGGGATATCAACGGCGCAGCGCGTGATGTGCAGGCGGCGATCAACGCTGCACAAAGTTTGCTGCCCAGTGGGATGCCCAGCCGCCCGACCTATCGCAAAGCGAACCCGTCGGATGCGCCAATTATGATCCTCACGCTGACGTCCGATACTTATTCGCAGGGTGAACTGTACGATTTCGCCTCGACGCAGCTGGCTCCGACGATTTCGCAAATCGACGGTGTTGGTGATGTCGATGTCGGAGGCAGCTCACTGCCCGCCGTACGCGTCGGGCTGAATCCGCAGGCGCTGTTTAATCAGGGCGTGTCGCTGGACGACGTACGCACCGCCGTCAGCAATGCCAACGTGCGTAAACCGCAGGGCGCGCTGGAAGATGGCACTCACCGCTGGCAGATCCAGACCAATGATGAGCTAAAAACCGCCGCTGAATATCAGCCGTTGATTATTCACTACAACAACGGCGGCGCGGTTCGTCTGGGCGATGTGGCGACGGTGACCGACTCAGTGCAGGATGTGCGCAACGCCGGGATGACCAACGCCAAACCGGCTATTTTACTGATGATCCGCAAACTGCCGGAAGCCAATATTATCCAGACGGTTGACAGCATCCGGGCAAAATTACCGGAGTTGCAGGAAACCATTCCGGCGGCGATTGATCTGCAAATTGCCCAGGATCGCTCCCCCACCATTCGCGCCTCGCTGGAAGAAGTCGAGCAAACGCTGATTATCTCGGTGGCGCTGGTGATTCTGGTGGTGTTTTTATTCCTGCGCTCGGGTCGCGCCACTATTATTCCCGCCGTTTCGGTGCCGGTTTCGCTGATTGGTACGTTTGCGGCGATGTACCTGTGCGGATTCAGTCTCAATAACCTTTCGTTAATGGCGCTCACCATCGCTACTGGTTTCGTGGTGGATGACGCCATCGTGGTGCTGGAAAACATTGCACGTCATCTGGAAGCGGGAATGAAACCGTTGCAAGCCGCACTGCAAGGTACTCGCGAAGTCGGTTTTACGGTGCTGTCGATGAGTCTGTCACTGGTGGCGGTGTTCCTGCCGCTGCTGTTGATGGGCGGATTGCCGGGCCGACTGTTACGCGAATTTGCCGTGACGCTTTCTGTCGCCATTGGTATATCGTTGCTGGTTTCTCTGACATTAACGCCAATGATGTGTGGCTGGATGCTGAAAGCCAGCAAGCCGCGCGAGCAAAAGCGACTGCGTGGTTTTGGTCGCATGTTGGTAGCCCTGCAACAAGGCTACGGCAAGTCACTGAAATGGGTGCTCAATCATACCCGTCTGGTGGGCGTGGTGCTGCTTGGCACCATTGCGCTGAATATCTGGCTGTATATCTCGATCCCGAAAACCTTCTTCCCGGAGCAGGACACTGGCGTGTTGATGGGCGGGATTCAGGCGGATCAGAGTATTTCGTTTCAGGCGATGCGCGGTAAGTTGCAGGATTTCATGAAAATTATCCGTGACGATCCGGCAGTGGATAATGTCACCGGCTTTACAGGCGGTTCGCGAGTGAACAGCGGGATGATGTTTATCACCCTCAAGCCACGCGACGAACGCAGCGAAACGGCGCAGCAAATTATCGACCGTCTGCGCGTAAAACTGGCGAAAGAACCGGGGGCGAATCTGTTCCTGATGGCGGTACAGGATATTCGCGTTGGTGGGCGTCAGTCGAACGCCAGCTACCAGTACACGTTGTTATCCGACGACCTGGCGGCACTGCGAGAATGGGAGCCGAAAATCCGCAAAAAACTGGCGACGTTGCCGGAACTGGCGGACGTGAACTCCGATCAGCAGGATAACGGCGCGGAGATGAATCTGGTTTACGACCGCGACACCATGGCACGGCTGGGAATCGACGTACAAGCCGCCAACAGTCTGTTAAATAACGCCTTCGGTCAGCGGCAAATCTCGACCATTTACCAGCCGATGAACCAGTATAAAGTGGTGATGGAAGTGGATCCGCGCTATACCCAGGACATCAGTGCGCTGGAAAAAATGTTCGTTATCAATAACGAAGGCAAAGCGATCCCGCTGTCGTATTTCGCTAAATGGCAACCGACGAATGCCCCACTATCGGTGAATCATCAGGGATTATCGGCGGCCTCGACCATTTCGTTTAACCTGCCGACCGGAAAATCGCTCTCGGACGCCAGTGCGGCGATCGATCGCGCAATGACCCAGCTTGGTGTGCCTTCGACGGTGCGCGGCAGTTTTGCCGGCACGGCGCAGGTGTTCCAGGAGACGATGAACTCGCAGGTGATCCTGATTATCGCCGCCATCGCCACGGTGTATATCGTGCTGGGTATCCTTTACGAGAGTTACGTACATCCGCTGACGATTCTCTCCACCCTGCCCTCGGCGGGCGTTGGAGCGCTGTTGGCGCTGGAGCTGTTCAATGCCCCGTTCAGCCTAATCGCCCTGATAGGGATCATGCTATTAATCGGCATCGTGAAGAAAAACGCCATTATGATGGTCGATTTTGCGCTTGAAGCCCAACGGCACGGTAACCTGACGCCGCAGGAAGCTATTTTCCAGGCCTGTCTGCTGCGTTTTCGCCCGATTATGATGACTACCCTGGCGGCGCTGTTTGGTGCGCTGCCGCTGGTATTGTCGGGCGGCGACGGCTCGGAGCTGCGGCAACCCCTGGGGATCACCATTGTCGGCGGACTGGTAATGAGCCAGCTCCTTACGCTGTATACCACGCCGGTGGTGTATCTCTTTTTCGACCGTCTGCGGCTGCGTTTTTCGCGTAAACCTAAACAAACGGTAACCGAGTAAATGACAGATCTTCCCGACAGCACCCGTTGGCAATTGTGGATTGTGGCTTTCGGCTTCTTTATGCAGTCGCTGGACACCACCATCGTAAACACCGCCCTTCCCTCAATGGCGCAAAGCCTCGGGGAAAGTCCGTTGCATATGCACATGGTCATTGTCTCTTATGTGCTGACCGTGGCGGTGATGCTGCCCGCCAGCGGCTGGCTGGCGGACAAAGTCGGCGTGCGCAATATTTTCTTTACCGCCATCGTGCTGTTTACTCTCGGTTCACTGTTTTGCGCGCTTTCCGGCACGCTGAACGAACTGTTGCTGGCACGCGCGTTACAGGGCGTTGGCGGCGCGATGATGGTGCCGGTCGGCAGATTGACGGTGATGAAAATCGTACCGCGCGAGCAATATATGGCGGCGATGACCTTTGTCACGTTACCCGGTCAGGTCGGTCCGCTGCTCGGTCCGGCGCTCGGCGGTCTGCTGGTGGAGTACGCGTCGTGGCACTGGATCTTTTTGATCAACATTCCGGTGGGGATTATCGGTGCGATCGCCACATTGCTGTTAATGCCGAACTACACCATGCAGACGCGGCGCTTTGATCTCTCCGGATTTTTATTGCTGGCGGTTGGCATGGCGGTATTAACCCTGGCGCTGGACGGCAGTAAAGGTACAGGTTTATCGCCGCTGACGATTGCAGGCCTGGTCGCAGTTGGCGTGGTGGCACTGGTGCTTTATCTGCTGCACGCCAGAAATAACCACCGCGCTCTTTTCAGTCTGAAACTGTTCCGCACTCGTACCTTTTCGCTGGGCCTGGCGGGGAGCTTTGCCGGACGTATTGGCAGTGACATGTTGCCCTTTATGACACCGGTTTTCCTGCAAATTGGCCTCGGTTTCTCGCCTTTTCATGCCGGACTGATGATGATCCCGATGGTGCTCGGCAGCATGGGGATGAAGCGAATTGTGGTACAGGTGGTGAATCGCTTTGGCTATCGTCGGGTACTGGTGGCAACCACGCTTGGCCTGTCGCTGGTCACCCTGTTGTTTATGACTACCGCCTTGCTGGGCTGGTACTACGTTTTGCCGTTCGTCCTGTTTTTACAAGGGATGGTCAACTCGACACGTTTCTCCTCCATGAACACCCTGACGCTGAAAGATCTCCCGGACAATCTGGCGAGCAGCGGCAACAGCCTGCTGTCGATGATTATGCAATTGTCGATGAGTATCGGCGTCACTATCGCCGGGCTGTTGCTGGGACTTTTTGGTTCACAGCATGTCAGCGTCGACAGCGGCACCACACAAACCGTCTTTATGTACACCTGGCTTAGCATGGCGTTGATCATCGCCCTTCCGGCGTTCATCTTTGCCAGAGTGCCGAACGATACGCATCAAAATGTAGCTATTTCGCGGCGAAAAAGGAGCGCGCAATGAAGTTCTGGCGACCCGGTATTACCGGCAAACTGTTTCTGGCGATTTTCGCCACCTGCATTGTCTTGCTGATCAGTATGCACTGGGCGGTGCGTATCAGTTTTGAGCGTGGCTTTATTGATTACATCAAGCATGGTAATGAACAGCGATTACAACTGTTAAGTGATGCGCTTGGCGAGCAGTATGCGCAGCATGGCAACTGGCGCTTCCTGCGCAACAATGATCGCTTTGTCTTTCAGATCCTGCGTTCATTTGAACACGATAATTCGGAAGATAAACCCGGCCCGGGTATGCCACCGCACGGCTGGCGTACCCAGTTCTGGGTGGTTGATCAAAACAACAAAGTGCTGGTTGGTCCGCGAGCGCCGATTCCACCTGACGGTACACGGCGACCCATTCTGGTCAACGGTGCGGAAGTTGGCGCGGTGATCGCCTCCCCCGTTGAGCGGTTAACGCGCAATACTGATATCAATTTCGATAAACAACAGCGGCAAACCAGCTGGTTGATTGTCGCCCTGGCAACGTTACTCGCGGCACTTGCCACTTTTCTGCTGGCGCGCGGTTTACTGGCACCGGTAAAACGACTTGTCGATGGCACGCACAAACTGGCGGCGGGCGATTTCACTACCCGCGTAACGCCCACCAGTGAAGATGAACTGGGCAAACTGGCGCAAGACTTCAACCAGCTTGCCAGCACACTGGAGAAAAACCAGCAAATGCGGCGCGATTTTATGGCCGATATTTCTCACGAACTGCGTACGCCATTAGCGGTGCTGCGCGGTGAACTGGAAGCCATTCAGGATGGCGTGCGTAAATTCACGCCGGAGACGGTGGCGTCTTTACAGGCGGAGGTCGGTACACTGACCAAACTGGTTGACGATCTCCATCAGTTGTCGATGTCTGATGAAGGCGCTCTCGCCTATCAAAAAGCACCGGTAGATTTGATCCCACTGCTGGAAGTGGCGGGCGGCGCATTTCGCGAACGATTCGCCAGTCGTGGCCTGAAACTGCAATTTTCCCTGCCAGACAGTATTACCGTATTTGGCGATCGCGACCGTTTAATGCAGTTATTCAATAACTTACTGGAAAACAGCCTGCGCTACACTGACAGCGGCGGCAGCCTGCAAATCTCTGCCGGGCAGCGCGACAAAACGGTGCGCCTGACCTTTGCCGACAGTGCGCCAGGTGTCAGTGACGATCAGCTACAAAAATTGTTTGAACGTTTTTATCGCACCGAAGGTTCCCGCAACCGTGCCAGCGGCGGTTCCGGGCTGGGGCTGGCGATTTGCCTGAACATTGTTGAAGCACATAATGGTCGCATTATTGCTGCCCATTCGCCTTTTGGCGGGGTAAGCATTACAGTAGAGTTACCGCTGGAACGGGATTTACAGAGAGAAGTATGACCGAGTTACCAATCGACGAAAACACACCGCGTATTTTGATCGTGGAAGATGAACCGAAGCTGGGGCAGTTGCTCATTGATTATCTGCGTGCTGCGAGCTATGCGCCGACGCTTATCAGCCACGGCGATCAGGTACTGCCGTATGTGCGCCAGACACCACCGGATCTGATCCTTTTAGATCTGATGCTCCCTGGCACCGATGGCCTGACGCTGTGCCGGGAAATTCGTCGTTTTTCTGACATTCCGATCGTGATGGTGACGGCAAAAATCGAAGAGATCGATCGCCTGCTGGGGCTGGAGATTGGCGCAGATGATTATATCTGTAAGCCGTACAGCCCACGGGAAGTGGTAGCGCGCGTCAAAACCATTTTGCGCCGTTGCAAACCGCAGCGCGAGTTGCAGCAACAGGATGCTGAAAGCCCGTTGATTATCGACGAAGGTCGTTTTCAGGCTTCATGGCGCGGTAAAATGCTTGACCTGACGCCTGCGGAATTTCGTCTGCTGAAAACGCTCTCTCACGAACCAGGAAAAGTGTTCTCCCGCGAGCAATTGCTCAATCATCTTTATGACGACTACCGCGTAGTAACCGACCGCACCATCGACAGCCACATTAAAAACCTGCGCCGCAAGCTGGAATCTCTCGACGCCGAACAGTCATTTATCCGCGCCGTTTATGGCGTCGGTTACCGCTGGGAAGCCGACGCCTGCCGCATCGTTTAGTTTTAGCGACATTATTTTGTTAGCCGGAGATGGCGTTCAGACCAGATCCGGCAACATTATCCCACGCATGGTCAGCAAACTGACATTATCTCTCCGCCCTGGCAGGCATCAGAAAATCGCTCATACTTTAATCGGTAAACAGCACCTTTAGATGCTGTTTTCGATACACAATTTCAATCAAGGAGTCATTATGGCTGGTTGGTTTGAACTCAGTAAGAGCAGTGATAATCAGTTCCGGTTTGTGCTAAAAGCGGGCAATGGTGAGACTATCCTCACCAGCGAGCTTTATACCTCAAAAGCCTCTGCGGAAAAGGGCATCGCGTCGGTGCGTAGCAACAGCCCGCAAGAAGAACGCTATGAGAAAAAAACGGCAAGTAACGGCAAATTCTATTTCAATCTGAAAGCCGCTAATCATCAAATTATCGGCTCCAGCCAGATGTACGCCACCGCGCAATCTCGTGAAACCGGAATTGCCTCCGTTAAAGCCAATGGCACAAGCCAGACGGTGAAAGACAATACGTAATTACGATGCCGGGCGTGGGTTGTTGGCGTCCGGCGCTTTACCAGATCCCCCCACAGCGCTACAATGCCCGCCCTTAAAGTGGGGGCACTCCCCTAACCGCTTCATCAGGTGAAGCGGATCTGACCTGTCATCAGAACGAGAGAATTATGTTTAAACCGGAACTCCTTTCCCCGGCGGGAACGCTGAAAAATATGCGTTACGCTTTCGCTTATGGCGCAGATGCTGTTTATGCGGGCCAGCCGCGTTACTCCCTGCGTGTGCGCAACAACGAATTCAACCACGAAAATCTTCAGCTCGGCATCAATGAAGCCCACGCGCTGGGGAAAAAGTTTTATGTCGTGGTCAACATTGCACCGCACAACGCCAAGCTGAAAACCTTTATCCGTGACCTGAAACCGGTGGTGGAAATGGGGCCGGATGCGCTGATTATGTCCGATCCAGGGCTGATTATGCTGGTGCGTGAGCACTTCCCTGAAATGCCGATCCACCTCTCGGTGCAGGCTAACGCCGTAAACTGGGCGACGGTGAAATTCTGGCAGCAAATGGGCCTGACCCGCGTGATCCTCTCTCGCGAGCTGTCGCTGGAAGAGATTGAAGAGATCCGCAATCAGGTGCCGGATATGGAGATCGAGATCTTCGTTCACGGCGCACTGTGCATGGCCTACTCCGGTCGCTGCCTGCTCTCTGGCTATATCAACAAGCGCGATCCGAACCAGGGTACCTGCACCAACGCCTGCCGCTGGGAGTACAACGTCCAGGAAGGGAAAGAAGATGACGTTGGCAACATCGTACACAAGTACGAGCCGATTCCGGTGCAAAATGTTGAGCCGACGCTGGGTATCGGCGCGCCAACCGACAAAGTGTTTATGATCGAAGAAGCCCAGCGTCCGGGCGAGTATATGACCGCGTTTGAAGATGAGCACGGCACTTACATCATGAACTCGAAAGATCTGCGCGCCATCGCCCATGTAGAACGCCTGACCAAAATGGGCGTGCATTCGCTGAAAATCGAAGGCCGTACTAAATCTTTCTACTATTGCGCACGCACCGCACAGGTTTACCGTAAAGCTATCGATGACGCCGCTGCGGGCAAACCGTTCGATACCAGCCTGCTGGAAACTCTGGAAGGTCTGGCGCATCGTGGCTATACCGAAGGTTTCCTGCGTCGTCATACTCACGACGATTATCAGAACTACGAATACGGTTATTCAGTTTCTGACCGCCAGCAGTTTGTTGGTGAGTTTACCGGTGAGCGCAAGGGGGACCTCGCGGCGGTAGCGGTGAAAAATAAATTCTCCGTTGGCGACAGCCTTGAGCTGATGACGCCGCAAGGCAACATTAACTTTACCCTTGAGCACATGGAAAACGCCAAAGGTGAAGCGATGCCGGTCGCACCAGGCGATGGTTATACTGTGTGGCTCCCGGTCCCGCAGGATCTTGAGCTCAATTACGCTCTGCTGATGCGTAATTTCTCCGGGGAAACCACGCGTAACCCACACGGTAAGTGATTAATTTCGATTATTTTTCCCGGATGGAAAATTCTTAGAAACCGATCACATACAGCTGCATTTATTAAGGTTATCATCCGTTTCGCTGAAAAACATAACCCATAAAATGCTAGCTGTACCAGGAACCACCTCCTTAGCCTGTGTAATCTCCCTTACACGGGCTTATTTTTTTATGCATAAGCCCTATCTCTGGTAACCGTCTTCCATTGACCACATCGATAGAATCCTCCTTCATAGCACGATGCCTTTCACTTATCGGCATCGTGCTCCCACAGGTTCCGGCTACGCACAGCCAGAACGCGCATATTTGACGCTTACCAAAAAATATTCTCACTCTCCACATTTGAATGTCAGACGAGCGACACCATGTAATCCTACACCTTCTGTCTTCAGCTCAACTATTTGCATTTTTTTGCCCTGAGTAACACAGAAATGAGTTGCATCATTTTTTACTATATTTTCTGCACCAGATATTCTACCCCTGGCTAAAGAAGCTTCGGCTTCGGTGTAGTATTGGTTATCGAGTTTACGCTGAATATTACTTTTATATGCAAGACCAAATTTACCGATACTTGTCTCATCATTATGCACAGCACAACCAGACATAATAAAAATACTAATTAATGATATAGCAGCTATCTTTTTCATCTCACCTTCCCCCATTAAATACCAACGACACTCTCTAGTGTTTAAATATAATAATGGCATGATTATTATAATTGAATAGGATTATAATAAATGTTCTGTACAACATTTCCTACATAAGTAGGAATTACGGACATTGAGGCCCTTCAGGGTAACTCCATGGGGGCTTTAATATATTATATTGAAGATGCCACTGTTTAGTTGAATATTAGGTATATGCTCTTTTTTGAAATTTATCGGTGGCAGCCGTTAGTATTCGCTGTCCCCATTGCAAGCTCCTGGTGGTAACCACTGAATCCTCCATACTTGAACTGACTTTTTATCCTCCGACTTTCATCCTGTTCTGACTCCACCTTTTGTTTTCTGCTCTACACTATCTACAGACCAATCATAAAGGCACATACGATCATGGCAGAATTTCCCGCCAGCTTACTGATTCTTAATGGCAAAAGTACTGACAATCTACCCTTGCGCGAAGCAATTATGCTGTTGCGTGAGGAAGGAATGACGATCCATGTGCGGGTCACCTGGGAGAAAGGCGATGCCGCACGATATGTAGAGGAGGCCCGGAAGTTGGGCGTCGCAACGGTGATTGCCGGTGGTGGCGATGGCACCATTAATGAAGTTTCTACGGCGTTGATTCAGTGTGAGGGGGATGACATACCCGCGCTGGGAATTTTGCCATTAGGAACCGCCAATGATTTTGCCACCAGTGTAGGGATTCCTGAGGCACTGGATAAGGCGCTGAAACTGGCAATTGCCGGTGACGCCATTGCGATAGATATGGCGCAGGTCAACAAACAAACCTGTTTTATTAATATGGCGACAGGCGGATTTGGGACGCGTATTACCACAGAAACGCCGGAAAAATTAAAAGCCGCGCTGGGTAGCGTCTCTTACATCATTCATGGCTTAATGCGTATGGATACTCTGCAACCGGACCGTTGTGAAATCCGCGGTGAAAACTTTCACTGGCAAGGTGACGCCCTGGTCATTGGTATTGGTAACGGGCGTCAGGCCGGTGGCGGTCAGCAATTGTGTCCGAACGCGTTAATTAACGATGGCTTGCTGCAACTGCGCATTTTTACCGGCGATGAAATACTTCCGGCTCTCATATCAACCTTAAAATCTGACGAAGATAACCCGAATATTATCGAAGGCGCTTCGTCGTGGTTTGATATTCAGGCACCACACGACATCACCTTTAATCTTGATGGCGAACCGTTGAGTGGGCAAAATTTTCATATTGAAATACTTCCGGCAGCGTTGCGTTGTCGATTACCACCAGATTGTCCACTGTTGCGTTAATCAAACTATTCTCTCTTGAACCAGGGAGAATCCGTAATGCCGGATGCGGTGTAAACACCTTATCCGGCATACAGAACAATACTACACCGTAATTAATTTTACCCGCGTCTTCTGCAATGCCAGTTTATCCACCTCTGACACAGCATCATCGGTAATAATAATGTCAATTTTTTCGATTGGTAGTACCTGATTAAAACCGCGACGGTTAAATTTCGATGAATCGAGAACGGCAATCACTTTATTAGCGGCTGTGACCATCGCACCGCTAATAGAATAACCTTCATTAAAGGTCGTAATACCATTAACCGCATCAATACCATCAGCACCGACAAACATTAAATCGGCATTAATATCCTGTAATGAACGCTCGGCAATGGAACCATGCATCGAGCGCGTTTTATGGCGGACCGTGCCACCACAGACGACCAGAGTAATGTCTTTATTTTCGGAAAGGGCAAACGCTGCCGGGAGACTGTTGGTAATCACCGTGATATTTTTGGCGGTCATTAATCCTTCGGCGATAAGCATTGTCGTACTTCCGCTGTCGAGAATAACGGTCATCCCTTCGTGGATCATTTTGACTGCCGCCTGCGCTATTCTGTTTTTTGGCGCGCTGGCGAGCTGAAATCGCTCTTTAAACCCGACTTCCTGGGTCTCGGTTTCACTATTACCAGACATTATTTTCGCCGCACCGCCATGAAAGCGCGTAACCACGCCTTTTTGTTCGAGAAAGCGCAAATCGGCACGGATTGTCGCTTCCGAGGCAGCAAATACTCCCGCCAGATCCTGAACAAGCACGGTTCCCTGTTCATTCACTAATTGGATGATCTTATTCCTTCGCTCGAATGAATTCATCGTCATTTACCCATATTCAATTGTGGCTAGTGTAAACGAAGGGGGACCATTGGTGAATGATCTGTTTTGCACAATACCGGGCCAGCATCACGCTGGCCCGCGGTTTCAGGGAATGAGCAACACTTTGCCCGGCATAGCATTACGAGCGATGTCACGCACCGCCTGGGCGAAGCTTTCAAAGCTTCCACGGTGAGCGATTAATGGCTCCAGGCTTAACTTACGTTCTGTCAGCAACCGGCTCGCCGTTTCCCACTCCTGCCCCGGCCAAGGGCTGGAGTAGTTCATCCAACTGCCGATAACCGTCAGCTCTTTACGCAATATTTTGCCAAACGTTGCCGATGTTAAATGCAGATCCTGATGCAACGTGCCCACCAGCGCCAGTTGGGCATGAGGACCGGCAATCTCTACCGCCAGTTCGACAGTTTGCGGTACGCCAGCCGTCTCGAGGATAAGCTGATTAAAGCGCAGTTCGCGTAAAACGCTCTGCATTTGCGGCGCGCTCATTTCGCTACTGTTAAATGTTTGCATCGCACCGAAAGATTTTGCCAGTGCCAGTTTTTCTGAACTAATGTCGATCGCCGTCACACTCTTTGCTCCCAGCGCGACAGCGCACTGAATGGCCAGCAGGCCAATGGTTCCGGCACCAATAATAATAACGTTTTTATTCTCACAACCTTGCGCTAAATGAAAAGCATGCAGACCAACGGTAATCGGCTCAATAAAAGCCCCATCCTCAATAGGCATATCCGTGGGTAGAGCAAAGACATTTTTTCGCTTAACGACAATATATTCAGCAAATCCACCATCACGCCGCGAGCCAATAAAATCATATTTTGCGCACTGGGAATAAAACCCTTTCAGACACTCTGGACAAGTAAAACAGGGTAATAACGGCACACAGGCAACCGCATCGCCAGGGTGTAAATCATCAACACCGGATCCCACCGCATCAATATAGCCGCTAAATTCATGGCCTAACGTTATTGGATAATAATGTGCACCATTTTTAAATATCCTGGGTAAATCGGAACCACATAAGCCCGAGCTGGCAATTTTTACCCGCACCTCATCCTGATGTTTAATTTCAGGAATGACGCTTTCTGCAACGCGCACGATACCATCAGTATCATTCACCACTGATTTCATAAAAACTCCTGATTGTTAAGGGGGATAACCTCCCCCTCAGGTAAAAATTATTCTGCGAGAACGACTTTCTCTTGTTTAATAAAGCCACGCGCTCTACGCCAGGTCATGAAAATACCGGTCAGATAAATTGCACCGATAATAATGAAACCGGGAATATTTTGCGGGGAGAAAACCTGAATCAGTAACCAGGTAATGGGAGAACCGCCCTGATCCATTGAAGCCACCATACCCCCGGCTTTTAACGCCCCAGCATTAGCCGCCAGTTGGGTGTGCAAACCAATAGTTTGCGTCGCGATCCACAGGGTGATGCTCATAATGATGACACCCGAGATTAAGGTGCGGAACAGATTTCCACGATGCACGGCGACCGCCATCGCCACGAAGAAGCCGATGGTGGCAAGATCGCCAAACGGCAGCACCTGATTACCCGGCACACAAACAGCAATTAAAATGGTGAGTGGGATAAAAATCAGGCTTGCCGATACCACCGCCGTATGTCCCAGCAGCAACGCCGGATCAAGGCCAATCAGGAACTCCTGACCGCCGAACTTCGCCTGTAAACGACTACGAGCCTGCTTAGCGATGGGCGTTAAACCATCCATGATGGGTTTAATCACCCGTGGCATTAGCAGCATCACTGCCGCCGTTTTTACCGCCAGCTGCAATACACCTTTGACATCGTAACCCGCGAGGATGCCGATAATCAGCCCCATCACAAAACCCACGGTGACAGGCTCGCCAAATGGACCAAATTTGCGCTGAATATCGTCGGCGCTAAATTTAATTCGGTTAACGCCTGGGATTTTCTCGATGATAGCATCGACCAGCACCGCAATCGGCCCCATATACGCCGACGTACCGTGCGGAATAGCAATACCTTCCAGCTCAAAGAAATTTCGGGTATCGCGGGCAAACCAGTCGCCGAGCTTATAAACAAACGCCGCGTGAATTACCACACCTGCCATCCCTATCATCCATGAACCGGTTGCCAGATGCAGCAACGCGCCGGTGAAGGTCATATGCCAGATATTCCAGATATCAACATTTACCACCCGCGTCATACGGGTCAGTAACATCGCCACGTTAACCAGAATCGCAATCGGAATCGCCACCAGCGCAATTTGCGACGCCCAGGTCATTGGTGAAGAGCCCGGCCAGCCAACATCGACCACATGCAGATTCAGGTCGAAATTTTCCGCCATCGCTTTCGCCGCCGGGCCAATGGAATCCAGCATTAAGCCAATCACAAGGCCAATGCCAACAAAGCCAATCCCGATATGCAGACCCGCTTTAAAGCAATCGCCTGCCTTCATGCCTAATATTTTAGAAAAAATAATGATGACAATCGGCAGCATCACCGTAGGGCCGAGGTCGAGAATATAACGCATGACTTCTGAAAACATAGGTCACCCCTGTAAGATAGTCAGAATTTTATTTTGTAATGCTTCGATACCGATACCAGAAATAAAAGGCATGCCGTGAACTAACGGAATATCGCCAAAACTACGATCCACTTTGGCAGTGGTGCATATCAAATGCACACCATCCATATAGGTTTCTATTTCATTAACCCGACACTGGATTAATTCAACAGGAATATTATGATTCTGACACAACTCTTTAATTTCTTCCGCCGCCATCGTAGAGGTCGCAACCGCGCCTCCGCAAGCGACAATAATCTTGCGTTTCATAAATAGTCCTTTTTATTGTTACAGAGGGATTTATTCGTCTGAATCTAAAACATACTTTGTGAAGTATTCCTTTAACTGGGTTTCAGGAAGAGTGATTAGTGTCTCGACGATATCGGGCTGTTGTAACTTGCCAAATAAACAGCGTAAAAGTTTCAATTGCTGCTGCGGATTTTCCACAATCAACGCAATAACCAACGATACCGCCACGTCGTTATCATCATCCGCTTGCTGAAAATGAACTTTATTTGTTGGCCTTAACAGATAAATGGCTGACGACTTAGCATGAATCGCCTCACAATGCGGTATTGCAATAGCGTGCTGCTCAAGCATTATCCCGGTAGGGAATTCTGCTTCTCTGGCAATTAATGCCTGTGGCCAGGTATCATGAACCACACCTTTGGCGAGCATCTCATTACCGATATGGGTTAAAACTTCGCTACGATCGACAAAAGAAATTCCGCTACGAACAAACAGGTTAGTCATATACCGTCCTTATTCCGCACAGCCGTAGCGATAGGCGCGCAAAACATCATAAATTTTATCCATAATCAGCTGATGCGGTATTGCTGATAATTCCCCGGACTGAATGCGTTCAAATTGTTTGGGAAGATACTGACTAATCATGCCCAGTGGGATGTCCACGCCTTCAAGATTCACCATCATCGTATCGACGCTATTTTTAATCCGACTATGCGGCCAGTAATAACGAATACGATCCGACAGGCTGTAACGAATATCCAGTAATGAATCGTTAAAACCCGTACGATAATATTTTTTCCAGTATTGCGGTTCGTCGAGCATCACTTCTTCAATTACCGCCAGGCAACCGCTGCGATTTTCAGGGGCGATAAGTTCCTGCTCAATTTGTGCCAGTGCAAATATCGCCTCGCGTAAAGCAAAGGTTAATGCGGGACCGACTTTCAATATTGCAAAGTGATCGCGGACTAATTCCCAATAAGCCGTCCGGGTCTGGTAATCGGTAGAATGTGCTTCATAAACCATTCGGGTGTTTTCTATCCATTGCGCCAGCGGCTGCGCTTCCTGCGGCTGATAATGGATAATATTGCTGTGATCAAATTCCACACCCGGCTGCACCACGATGGCAATCACACGTGTTAACGCCTCTGTCAGCCCACGGGCAATAAAGGCCTTTTGATGCGTACGTAAAGTATTGGCGGCATCTTCAACATGGGTGATGTGTACTGACTGAATGGCGCTGGCCTCACCGCCCGGAACCGGAACTTCGGTGCCAATGACATAGCTCAGTTGCTCACGCTGGCAATCTGTCGCCACACTTTCCGCAGCAAAGCAAAGCACAGCAGCTCGTTCCGCAACCGTTTCTGGTGCTAACGGTATGGGATCCCCCGCGCAGGACATTGACGCATCAAGATGAATTTTACTGAAGCCGGCACGAACATATTCCTTTACCAGCTCGACGGATTTTTCCATCGCCGCATCCGCATTTTCTTGCTGCCAGCAGTTTGGCCCCAGATGATCGCCGCCGAGAATAATGCGTTCGCGTGCAAACCCAACTTTATCGGCAATCGTAAAAACAAATTCGCGAAAGTCTGCCGGTGTCATTCCGGTATAACCGCCAAATTGATTGACCTGGTTTGACGTTGCTTCAATCAGCACTTTGCGCGTGCTGTTGCGATCAAATGCCAGCGCCGCTTCGATAACCAACGGATGGGCAGAACAGACTGAACATATGCCGATATGTTCACCAGCTTTATGCCGGGCAATTAACGTTTTCATGTTTTTTCCTTGTTAAATGGCAGGTGCGTTATGCCCTGCCCTCGCAGCCACAATCGGCAATCACTTTGCTCACCACATCGCGCATTGCGGATTTAGCCGACTGCAAATAATCCCGGGGATCGGTCGCTTCAGGGTGCTCGGTCAGGTAATTTTTTAACGCCTGCGAGAAGGCATTTTTCAGCTCCGTTGCAACGTTGATTTTGCATATCCCCAGTTTGATGGTTTGCTGAATATCCTTAGTCGATAACCCTGACGCGCCATGCAGCACCAGCGGTAAGTTCACCCACTGGCGAATGTTCTCCAGTCTAGAAAAATCAAGCGCCGGTGCGCTGGCATACATCCCATGAGCCGTGCCGATGGCGACCGCCAGGGAATCAATTCCGGTTGCCTCGGCAAATTCACGCGCCTGAGCGGAGTTGGTGTACAACGCATCGGCTTCATTGACTTGCACATCATCTTCCTGGCCGCCAAGTTGCCCCAGCTCCGCCTCGACGCTGACATCAAAGCGATGGCAAAAATCCACCACCTCTTTGACCCGTGAAATATTTTGCGCAAAAGGCAAATGCGAGGCGTCAATCATGACTGAGCGCACGCCAGAACGAACCTTCTGAGCGATATCGTCAAATTTCGTGTGATGGTCGAGATGAATTGCCAGTGGATGGTGATATTGCTTCGCCATCGCGCTGACCAGCGCCAACAGATTTTCTGTACCAGCATGAGTAAATGTGCCAGGCGTTCCGGCGATGATGACCGGCGCATGCAGGTTGGCAGCGGTTTCTACCACCACTTGCATCGTTTCGAGATTGTGAATATTGAATGCCGGAACCGCATAACCGCCGCGCTGTGCGTTGTTCAGCATCTGCTTTGTCGATACCACGTACATTTTCATATCCTATCGTTTGTTTTCGATTTCAAAATATAATGAAATTATTTGTTTTTAAATATCGAGATAACGATCATAAAAACGACAATATGAAAATTGTTCGAGGAGTGAAAGGCAAAAAAACGGCCTCCCGATAGGGAAGCCGTAGCAAAGTGCGCGTGTTTTTATGCCGGATGCGGTGTAAACATACGTGGCAGTGCTATGTAGGCATGATAAGACGCTTCAGCGTCGCATCAGGCATAGGTTGCCGGATGCAGCGTAAACGCCTTATCCGTCCTACGGGGTGGTGTTGTTCGTATAAGGCGTATCAGGCGATAGTAATTTTGCTATCGAGATAAACGTCCTGCACGGCGTTAATCAGTTTCACGCCGTCAGCCATCGATTTCTTGAACGCTTTACGTCCAAGAATCAGCCCCATTCCGCCAGCGCGTTTGTTGATAACCGCAGTACGCACTGCATCACTGAGGTCAGTTTCACCGCCCGCAGCACCGCCGGAGTTTATCAACCCAGCCCGGCCCATATAGCAGTTAGCTAACTGATAACGCACCAGATCAATCGGGTTTTCGCTGGTTAACTTGCTGTACACGCGATCGTCGGTATAACCGTAATTAATCGCTTTATAACCGCCGTTATTTTCCGCCATTTTCTGTTTGACGATGTCCGCGCCAATGGTCGCCGCCAGATGGTTCGCCTGACCAGTCAGGTCGGCGGAAACATGGTAATCAACGCCATCTTTCTTAAAGGCGGAGTTACGCAAATAGGCCCACAGCACTGTCACCATGCCCAGCTCGTGCGCACGTTCAAAAGCCGCAGAAATTTCTTCAATCTGGCGACGTGACTCTTCCGAGCCAAAATAGATAGTCGCACCAACCGCAACCGCGCCCATGTTGAACGCCTGCTCCACGCTGGCATACAGCGTTTGATCGTAGGTATTCGGGTAACTTAGCGTCTCGTTGTGATTAAGTTTGACGAGGAATGGAATGCGATGCGCATAACGCCGCGATACCGACGCCAGCACGCCGTAAGTTGACGCCACACAGTTACAGCCCGCTTCGATCGCCAGTTCAACAATGTTTTTCGGGTCAAAGTAGAGCGGGTTAGCAGCAAATGAAGCTCCGGCAGAGTGCTCAACGCCCTGGTCAACCGGCAGAATAGAAAGATATCCTGTGCCAGCCAGACGCCCGGTGTTGTACAACGTCTGCATATTACGTAACACCGCAGGCGGGCGATTATTGTCAATCATCACGCGGTCTACGTAGTCATGTCCGGGGAGATAAAGCTGGTCAGAAGGAATAGTCATACAACGGTGCTGTAAAAGGTTGTCGGCGTCTTTGCCAAGCAACTGCGCAATATCTGTCATTACTATGCTCCCGTAAATTCCGATTGGATATCGGCTATGGATTTTCCTGGCCCGCCTTTTGCGGGCAATCATAATCCTGGTCGTTACGGGCGAGTTTTTCCATCTTTTGGATGTTTTTTCAGCGTTTTCTGTTGGCTCGATTCATCAGAAAAAATGTTAGCGCGGTCAAGTTTTCACCGCAAAGGTATTTAAAAGGTATTATTAAGTGGTATTGTCATCGCGTACCTTACATTACCTGTCATGAAGGAATTAAAAGATGAAAACAACAGCAAAGCTGTCGTTCATGATGTTTGTTGAATGGTTTATCTGGGGCGCGTGGTTTGTGCCATTGTGGTTGTGGTTAAGTAAAAGCGGTTTTAGTGCCGGAGAAATTGGCTGGTCGTATGCCTGTACCGCCATTGCGGCGATCCTGTCGCCAATTCTGGTTGGCTCCATCACTGACCGCTTTTTCTCGGCGCAGAAAGTGCTGGCGGTATTGATGTTCGCAGGCGCGCTGCTGATGTATTTCGCTGCGCAACAGACCACTTTTGCCGGGTTCTTCCCGTTACTGCTGGCCTACTCGCTAACCTATATGCCGACCATTGCGCTGACTAACAGCATCGCTTTTGCCAACGTGCCGGATGTTGAGCGTGATTTCCCGCGCATTCGTGTGATGGGCACTATCGGCTGGATTGCCTCCGGTCTGGCATGTGGTTTCTTGCCGCAAATACTGGGGTATGCCGATATCTCACCGACTAACATCCCGCTGCTGATTACCGCCGGAAGTTCTGCTCTGCTCGGTGTGTTTGCGTTTTTCCTGCCCGACACGCCACCAAAAAGCACCGGCAAAATGGATATTAAAGTCATGCTCGGCCTGGATGCGCTGATCCTGCTGCGCGATAAAAACTTCCTCGTCTTTTTCTTCTGTTCATTCCTGTTTGCGATGCCACTAGCGTTCTATTACATCTTTGCCAACGGTTATCTGACCGAAGTTGGCATGAAAAACGCCACCGGCTGGATGACGCTCGGCCAGTTCTCTGAAATCTTCTTTATGCTGGCATTGCCGTTTTTCACTAAACGCTTTGGTATCAAAAAGGTATTATTGCTTGGTCTGGTCACCGCTGCGATCCGCTATGGCTTCTTTATTTACGGTAGTGCGGATGAATATTTCACCTACGCGTTACTGTTCCTCGGTATTTTGCTTCACGGCGTAAGTTACGATTTTTACTACGTTACCGCTTACATCTATGTCGATAAAAAAGCCCCCGTGCATATGCGTACCGCTGCGCAGGGGCTGATCACGCTCTGCTGCCAGGGCTTCGGCAGTTTGCTCGGCTATCGTCTTGGCGGTGTGATGATGGAAAAGATGTTCGCTTATCAGGAACCGGTAAACGGACTGACTTTCAACTGGTCCGGGATGTGGACTTTCGGCGCGGTGATGATTGCCATTATCGCCGTGCTGTTCATGATTTTTTTCCGCGAATCCGACAACGAAATTACGGCTATCAAGGTCGATGATCGCGATATTGCGTTGACACAAGGGGAAGTTAAATGAAAACAGAACGTATTCTCGGTGCTCTTTATGGGCAGGCGTTAGGGGATGCGATGGGGATGCCCTCCGAGCTTTGGCCACGCAGCCGCGTTAAAGTACACTTTGGCTGGATTGACCGTTTTCTTCCTGGACCAAAGGAGAATAACGCGGCCTGTTATTTTAACCGCGCCGAATTCACCGACGATACCTCGATGGCGCTGTGTCTGGCGGATGCGTTACTGGAACGTGAAGGCAAGATCGATCCGAATCTGATTGGGCGTAATATTCTCGACTGGGCGCTGCGTTTCGACGCCTTTAACAAAAACGTACTTGGTCCGGCCTCGAAGATTGCGCTTAACGCCATTCGCGACGGTAAACCCATTGCTGAACTGGAAAACAACGGCGTGACCAACGGCGCAGCGATGCGCGTCTCGCCATTAGGTTGTTTGCTTCCGGCGCACGATGTTGATTCCTTTATTGATGATGTGGCGCTGGCGTCCAGCCCGACCCATAAATCCGATCTGGCGGTTGCAGGCGCGGTAGTCATCGCATGGGCGATTTCTCGTGCCATTGACGGAGAAAGCTGGTCAGCGATTGTAGATTCACTGCCTTCAATTGCGCGACATGCACAGCAAAAACGCATCACTACCTTCAGCGCCTCACTGGCAGCACGTCTGGAGATTGCGCTGAAAATTGTGCGCAATGCCGACGGCACCGAATCCGCCAGCGAACAGCTTTACCAGGTCGTTGGCGCAGGTACCAGCACTATTGAGTCCGTTCCGTGCGCCATTGCGCTGGTTGAACTGGCACAAACCGACCCGAATCGCTGCGCCGTCCTGTGCGCTAACCTTGGCGGCGACACAGACACCATCGGCGCTATGGCGACGGCGATTTGCGGCGCGTTGCATGGCGTTAACGCTATCGATCCTGCATTAAAGGCGGAACTGGATGCGGTAAATCAGCTTGATTTCAACCGCTATGCCACAGCGCTGGCGAAATATCGTCAACAACGGGAGGCGGTATGAGCGGCGCTCGATTACACACGCTGCTGCCTGAATTAACCTCGCGTCAGCCGGTGATGGTCGTCGGCGCGGCGGTCATTGATGTGATCGCCGACGCTTATGCCCTCCCCTGGCGTGGGTGCGATATCGAACTGAAGCAGCAGAGCGTTAACGTTGGCGGCTGCGCACTGAATATTGCCGTGGCGTTAAAGCGCCTCGGCATCGAAGCGGGTAATGCCTTGCCGCTCGGTCAGGGCGTGTGGGCGGAGATTATTCGCAACCGGATGGCGAAAGAGGGGTTAATCAGCCTGATCGATAACGCCGAAGGCGATAACGGCTGGTGTCTGGCGCTGGTTGAGCCGGATGGCGAACGCACTTTTATGTCATTCAGCGGTGTGGAAAATCAGTGGAATCGCCAGTGGCTGGCGCGATTAACCGTTGCGCCTGGCAGCCTGCTCTATTTTTCCGGTTATCAACTGGCCTCGCCCTGCGGCGAATTGTTAGTGGAATGGCTGGAAAAGCTGCAAGACGTGACGCCGTTTATCGATTTTGGCCCACGTATCGGCGATATCCCGGACGCATTACTGGCGCGGATCATGGCCTGTCGACCTTTAGTATCACTCAATCGTCAAGAGGCTGAGATTGCCACCGAACGTTTTGCTTTATCCGCAGAGATAACAACACTTGGCAAGCAATGGCAGGAGAAATTTGCCGCGCCGTTGATCGTTCGTCTCGATAAAGAGGGTGCATGGTATTTCAGCAACGACGCTTCTGGCTGCATTCCGGCATTTCCAACGCAAGTTGTAGACACCATTGGGGCGGGCGACAGTCATGCAGGTGGCGTACTTGCCGGGCTGGCCTCTGGTCTGCCACTGGCGGATGCCGTATTACTGGGCAATGCAGTGGCGTCGTGGGTTGTCGGGCATCGGGGCGGTGATTGTGCGCCAACGCGCGAGGAACTACTCCTCGCACACAAAAACGTATAGATCGCTGCGACAGTGGCTAATGCTGTACTCAATAGGCCGTTGCTGTTGGTCAAGCGCCACTTGCTTGATCACCAGCACCGGTATTTTGCTATCTAACTGAATATGTGACTGAAACTCGGCATCCGGCATCCGGGCGCTAACGCAGGAACGTGTACGTTGTGGGTAAATGTGCTGGCTGCGGAAATAGTCATAAAGTGAAATCCCGATGGCATCAACATCATGAATTAAATGCGCCGGAACCCACGATTCCTCAATCGATACCGCTTCTTCATCGACATAGCGAATACGCTTAAGCAAAAAGACATCACTTCCTGCTTCGACCGCCAGCTGCTGCGCGACTTCTTCGGGACATTTCACGACACGCTTGTTAACCCATAGCGTATCGGGCTTTTTCCCGCGCAATACCACCTGCTGAGAAAAACCTCGCGCTTCTTTCAACGAGTATTCGAAGATGTTGTTGATCTGCGTGCCGTAACCGCGCGAACGCGTCACCACACCCTCTTCTTCCAGCGCCTGCATCGCCTTGCGCACCGTAATGCGCGAAACGCCGGTTAACTGACTTAAATCACGCTCACCGGGCAAAATATTGCCATGCTCCAGCACCCCGCTGCGCACGGCATTTTTTACCGTTTCGGCAAACTTAATATAAAGCGGCGTGTTATCCGCAGCTAAAATACGCTCGTTCAGTTGGGCAATCAGCTGGGTATGCGCTTGTTCCATTTGTCTTTTTCCTGCCAGGGAGTCTGGTGGGAGTATATCACTGCTTCTTATTTAAGGCGTTTCTTTAATCCCATCAACCAATCCCTGCAACTCCTCCACCGTGCCATTAAACACATTAAAATCCACCGGACCATTGATGCCATCTACCTGTCCACGGTCGGAATGCTGCCAGAAGCGCCAGGCCATTCCGTCATTGTCCGGACGACGTTGATAATAGTGAGCCACCCACCACGGATATTCATTAAAATAGCCCGCCAGATTCGTGTGATAAAAAACGGCTCCTGAGTAAATAATCGGCTTTTTTCCCGTGCGTTTTTCTACCATTTTTAGCCACTGACTTACCCGCTTGCGTAATTCTTTTGCCGATAATTTTCCCCGTTCTTCTACGTCCAGCACGGCAGGGAAATCGCCTTGTGAGAAATCCACCGTTTGCAGAAATAATCGCGCCTGAACTGAAGCGGATACCGACGGGGAGAAATAATGATACGCCCCACGCAGCATGCCATTTTCGCGGCTTAGTTGCCAGTTACGCGAAAAATAGGGGTCCACCAGCTTTTCGCCTTCCGTCGCCTTAATAAAAGCAAACTGTAAGCGGATACCGTTGTCGCGCATTTTTGCCACCCGCTGCCAGTCGATCCGCTCCTGCCAGCGCGAAACATCTATTCCGTGAATGGTATAACTGGCAGGAATGCGAATTGCGAAAGATTTAACCGGGCGATAACCGTAGAAGTGGATGTAGTCTTTAATCTGAACTGCTGTCGAATAGAAAAAATTCACCGTCTGACGCGGATAAATTGCAATGATGGAAATTAGCCCAAGAGCGCATAATAGAGAGGTGAGTTTTTTTCGACTGGTAATTCTTAGCTGCATTGGTTTCATCCCTGAATGTCAGTGCCAAAGGCTGACAATAACCAAAGCAGCTATAGTACGGTGCTCACCACCAGGCGTGGAAGTGGTGAACCGGACCAATACCGTGACCAACTTCCAGCGTGTCGGCCTGGGCTAACGCCGATGAAAGCCAGCTTTTTGCCTCCTGTACGGTGTCAGCCCAGTTTGTATGGCGCGGGCGTAGTGCAGCCAACGCCGCAGAGAGTGTACAACCAGTGCCGTGGGTGTTTTTGGTCATAATGCGCGGTGCGGTAAACCGTTGTTCACCCTCGCGGGTAAACAGCCAGTCCGGGCTTTGCTCATCATCCAGATGACCACCTTTCATTAGCACTGCGCCACAGCCCATCGCCAACAGCGATCGCCCTTGTTCCAGCATTTCCTGTTCGGTGCGCGCGTGTGGCGCGTCGAGCAAGGCGGCAGCTTCGGGCAAGTTTGGCGTTATTAATGAAACCTGTGGCAATAATCGACTGCGCAGCGTAGCAACCGCCGAAGGTGAAAGCAGCGGGTCGCCGCTTTTTGCCAGCATAACGGTGTCGAGTACCACGTTTTGGATCTGATAACGTTGCAACCGTTCTGCCACCGCTTCAACAATATCGGTTTCCGCCAGCATACCGATTTTAGTGGTATCGATTCGCACATCGCTGAACACCGAATCGAGCTGGGCGGCGACAAAATCAGGCTCAATGCGATACACCGACTGTACGCCACGGGTATTTTGCGCCACCAGTGCAGTAATAACTGAGCAACCATAAGCGCCAAGTGCCGAGAAGGTTTTAAGATCGGCCTGAATCCCCGCACCACCACTCGGATCAGTACCGGCAATCGTCAGAGCGTTAATTCGTTTCATGCCTGCACCTCCTGCGTCAATTGCCAGAGCGCATCAAGGAAATGTGGAACAAAACTGCCTGGCCCCTCGCTTCTGGCGACTGCGCGTTCTCCGGCTTGTTTCATCCAGTGACAGGCAGATGCGACATTTTCCAGCGTATCGCCTGGTAACGCACAGCAGGCAGCGACAACCGCCGATAATGCACAGCCAGTTCCTACCACTTTGGTCATTAACGGATCACCACCGTGAATACCAATGATACGATGTCCATCGGTAACATAATCCATCTCGCCAGTGACCACGACGATTGCGCCAGTTTCCCGTGCCAGTGTTTGTGCAGCGGGTATCGCGTTAGCTGCGGCGTCAGTGGTATCCACTCCCCGTCCGCCATTAGCAATGCCAGCTAATGCCATGATTTCCGAAGCATTACCACGTATCGCTGCCGGTTTAAAAGATAAAAGTTCATGACAAAAATGGCGGCGATAATCGAGCGCACCCACCGCTACTGGATCAAGCGTCCAGGGTGTTTGAGAGCTTTTTGCTTGCTCAACGGCAGCACGCATCGCCTGAGCGCGTGGCTGCGTCAGTGTGCCAACGTTAATCAACAAGGCACTGGCGATAGCCGCAAACTGACTGGCCTCTTCGGTTTCGATAACCATCGCTGGCGATGCACCGAGCGCCAGCAAGGTATTGGCGGTAAAGGTTTGCACCACATCATTGGTCATGCAGTGCACAAGAGGGGAATGTTGGTGAAAAAGGTGTAACGCGTGCGCAGATTGCGCTGAACCCAGCAGGTCGACTTGCATAGTTTGCTCCTGCCATAACGTGAAGAAGCAATGACCTGGTGGTCCGTGACTTCCCTACGCTGGCATTATCCAGATCAGGTGATACGGGTATTTCTCAGCCTTCACGCAGAAGGGCACCCCGAGTCGTTTGGTTGCGATGATAAATCGCAGAGGAGGATGGTAATGTCCAGCGCACGCGTTGTAAACGAGGAAAAACGGCAGTTTTACAATCGCGTTAATAAATTATTTGATATATGAATCCAGCACCTTCAGAACGACATCCAGATCTTCTTCACGTTTTAGCTCATCCCCCTGGTGAACGATGTGTTCCGTCAGATGACCTTTAATCACTTCCCGCATCAGACCGTTTACCGCGCCACGGATAGCAGCAATCTGTTGTAAAACTGCAGCGCATTCGTGCGGCTCGTCGAGCATTTTCTTGAGCGCCACGACCTGGCCCTGAATCTTACTGGCACGCGCTTTCAGTTTCTGTTTATCACGGATTGTATGAGACATGGCAACACCTGGTTAACAAGAATATGAAAAATCATAGCACTATTAATCTACTGGGGGGTAGTATCAGGTACTGGGGGGGAGTAGAATCAGATTGCCGAATTAATACTAAGAATTATTATCATGACCGAATTTACAACTCTTCTTCAGCAAGGAAACGCCTGGTTCTTCATCCCCAGCGCCATCTTACTTGGTGCGCTTCATGGCCTGGAACCAGGGCACTCAAAAACGATGATGGCGGCGTTTATCATCGCCATCAAAGGCACCATTAAACAAGCGGTGATGCTCGGACTGGCAGCAACTATTTCGCATACCGCAGTGGTCTGGTTAATTGCCTTTGGCGGGATGGTGATCAGCAAGCGCTTTACTGCTCAATCAGCAGAACCGTGGCTCCAGCTGATTTCCGCAGTGATCATTATTAGCACCGCGTTCTGGATGTTCTGGCGTACCTGGCGCGGCGAACGCAACTGGCTGGAGAATATGCACGGGCATGATTATGAGCATCATCATCACGATCACGAACATCACCACGACCATGGACATCATCACCATCACGAACATGGCGAGTATCAGGATGCCCATGCACGAGCCCATGCCAATGACATTAAACGACGCTTTGATGGTAGAGAGGTCACCAACTGGCAAATTTTGTTATTTGGCTTAACCGGTGGCCTTATCCCCTGCCCGGCAGCAATTACCGTGCTGTTGATATGCATTCAGTTGAAAGCCCTGACACTGGGCGCAACACTGGTCGTCAGTTTCAGCATTGGCCTGGCGTTAACGCTTGTCACCGTAGGCGTTGGCGCAGCAATCAGCGTTCAGCAGGTCGCAAAACGCTGGAGCGGATTTAACACTCTCGCTAAACGCGCCCCCTATTTTTCCAGTCTGTTGATTGGCTTAGTCGGTGTGTATATGGGCGTACATGGCTTCATGGGCATAATGCGATAACTCAATCCTTTAGGCTTGCATGTTATCTTCAGCCCAGGATGATTCTTAAATCAGCTATTTCCGCTGACTCTCTGCTCGCTAAGGATGCTTTTAGGGCATCCTTTCATTTACACTTTTTACGAAATCATGGGATCACTAACAAAATATCGCTTGTCAGTTATATTGTATGGCAGGAAAGATATGCGACTGATATTACAGATCCCCAAAGTGGAGAGTTTATGACCATTAAAAATAAGATGTTGCTGGGTGCGCTTTTGCTGGTTACCAGTGCCGCCTGGGCCGCACCAGCCACCGCGGGTTCGACCAATACCTCGGGAATTTCTAAGTATGAGTTAAGTAGTTTCATTGCTGACTTTAAGCATTTCAAACCAGGGGACACCGTACCAGAAATGTACCGTACCGATGAGTACAACATTAAGCAGTGGCAGTTGCGTAACCTGCCCGCGCCTGATGCCGGGACGCACTGGACCTATATGGGTGGCGCGTACGTGTTGATCAGCGACACCGACGGTAAAATCATTAAAGCCTACGACGGTGAGATTTTTTATCATCGCTAAAAAAAGCCCCCTCATCATGAGGGGGAAATGCAGACACCTTGTTATTTTTTATTATTAGCCACTTGCTCGTCTTGCTTGTTATTAGTCGTATTTCACGTTGATTAATGCGGTTGCCTCCAGTGCGCCAGATTTAACTTTGTTTGTATCGTAGACGTAGTAACTGGCTGTTATCGGAATTGAAACCGTTGTATCTGTAAGTTTTGACTTCGCCGCAACTTCCTTTAAATTTGTATATCCTTTACTGCTGTTAGTGATATTTAAAAGTGTGACTGGCGAACCATTACTTTCAAGAATAAATCCTACGCCATTATCTTCCGCACCTTTCAGTATTGTGTTGCTGTTGGTTAACAAGTCAGAACTTGATAAATACACCTGCATTTTCCGTGATGTTTGATTTTGTTGACCTAATAAATTTTTACAACGCAGAATAATATCCCCTTGTTTACTATTTATTGTTGCTTTGTTACCTGTGGCTGGTAATTGTGAAACGGGAATACTGTCTAAAGTAATTAATAAATCGTCCGGTTTGCAGGTTGTGGTTATCGGGTTGTATGACAATGTCAGATTAAAGGAATAGACACCTGCATTTTGTGCCAATGCATTTCTGTAGCTATTTACACATGCATCCCATGACTTGCCACCTAATAAACACAGTAGAAATTGTACTGCGGCACTCCCGCGTGTCGATGATGAAGCACTGGATAATGTCGCAACACCATTAATCATCACTGAACCGCCGCCCCCCGCAGAAACATTCACTTTTGCATTACTGGCCGCAGGTGTCACCGTAACTGAATAACCACTGGTGAAACTGGTCTGATTATTTGACAACGTGATGTTGTTTTTATTGGTCCATTCAAAATGTAAATTTAATTTTATGGTATCGTTATAAAGTCCAACAATAATATCCGACGGGCTCATAGGGGTGATAGTATTTGTACTTACGCATGACGAATCATTAAAATTATGCTCATATGTCGCCATTTGTGTTTGAGTAAGTGCAAAATCCCCCTGAACAACCAAGTTGTGCTGAACAGATAACTCACTATAACATGCCGCATAGCTCACAGGCATAACCATCATCATTAATATAAATAGCATTATGCGAATTTCCATAGAACCACCTGACTATTACTGGCAAATATAATTTCTACTTTCATCAATCTCTTTACCGAAGGTGATTGTGCATGAAAGTCCTTGTTGCTTATCAATTGCCACATTAACCGATGGCGGTACTTCATTGGTGCGAATAAATAACTGACTTCCCTGGCCGACAACGCCAATATTATGACCATGGATATCATTGACTTCATAACCAAACGTTAATGATTGCCCATCTGCTCTTAACGTTTTTATAAACCATGGCTTGCGCTGGTAATGACTCCAACTTATTGATAGTGTTTTATGTTCAGATAATGCCCGATGACTTTGTCATGCAGCTCCACCGAT
>NZ_JAVUPQ010000024.1:0-51672 GCF_032029835.1 Escherichia sp. AM3
GCTGATAGAAACAGAAGCCACTGGAGCACCTCAAAAACACCATCATACACTAAATCAGTAAGTTGGCAGCATCACCATGCCTAAGCCAATAAATCCCAGTTTCATAATTAACCTCTTTTAAATTTCGCTTTTCCTGAATTCAGACAACACGATCCCCTGCCAACTTAGCGGCCTAAAAAAGCATTGTCTGAATAGCGTTACGTTTTAACGGTACGGATCCATCCAGCGTAAACCGGCTTCCGTGGTGGTTTGGGGTTTATATTCACACCCAACCCAACCGTTGTAGTCAGAATTTTCGATTACCTTAAAGAGATAATCATAATTAATTTCTCCGGTTCCCGGTTCGCCGCGATGCGGATTATCGGCAATTTGCAGGTGACCAATTTTATCAGCCCACTGAGTCATGGTGTTGGTTAATTCACCTTCCATCCGCTGCATGTGATAAATGTCATACTGAATTTTCAAATTGCAGCAACCAACATCATCAATCAATTTCAGCGCCTGCCGAGTTCCGGTGAGATGGAAACCAGGAATATCAAAATGGTTAATAGGTTCAATCAGTAATAAAATATCTTCTTTCATCAGCATATTCGCGGCATAACGCAGGTTTTCTACAAGCGTTGCGTGAATCTGTTCACTGCTGAAACCAGCCGGCGTTTTACCGACCAGACAGTTAATTTTTTTATTACCCAGCGCACGGGCATAACGAATCGCTGCTGCTACGCCATCCCGAAACTCTTCTTCACGGCCAGGAATACAGGCAATACCGCGCTCCCCCGCCGCCCAGTCACCCGCCGGTAAATTGTGCAGCGTATGTTCGAGTTTATTACTCGCCAGCACATGTTTTAATTCTTCAATGTCGTAGTCATAAGGAAACATAAATTCAACGCCGCGAAAACCACACTGCGCAGCTTTCTCAAAACGGGCGAGAAAATCATATTCTCCAAATAACATCGATAAATTAGCAGAGAAACGTAACATTATTTATCTCCCTTATTCATAGTGCATGAAGCAGGTTTCAGTCGGTGCGTCCGCTGCGTTATCGGCGATATCTTCAAATTCCATGACGTTATCCAGTTCGCTGCCCATCGAAATATTGGTCACACGCTCGAGAATAACTTCCACGACTACCGGTACCCGATATTGCGCCATTAAGGCTTTCGCCTGTTCAAAGGCTGGCGCAATATCTTCCGGTTTGAAGACCCGAATAGCTTTACAACCTAAACCTTCCGCTACTTTTACGTGGTCAACACCGTAGCCATTCACTTCACTGGAGTTGATATTCTCGAAAGCGAGTTGCACGCAGTAGTCCATGTCAAAAGCGCGTTGTGACTGACGAATCAGGCCGAGATAGGCGTTATTCACCAGCACATGGATGTACGGAATGTTGAACTGCGCGCCAACGGCTAACTCTTCAATCAGGAACTGGAAGTCAAAGTCGCCAGAAATCGCCACCACATTGCGTTTCGGATCAGCGGCACAAACCCCCAGCGCCGCCGGAATCGTCCAGCCTAACGGACCAGCCTGACCACAGTTGATCCAGTGGCGGTCTTTAAAGACATGCAGCATTTGTGCCGCAGCGATTTGTGACAGACCAATGGTGGTGACATAGCAAACATCGCGACCAAAGGCTTTGTTCATCTCTTCATACACGCGCTGCGGTTTCACCGGCACGTTGTCGAAATGGGTTTTGCGCAGCAAAGTGCGTTTGCGCTGCTGGCAGTCGGCGACCCATTCTTTACGACACGGCAGACGACCCGCTTTTTGCATCTCCTGCGCCACTTCAACCAGCAGTGTCAGCGCCGCTTTAGCATCAGAGACAATGCCGAGATCCGGACACAGCACGCGACCAATTTGCGTCGGCTCAATATCGATATGAACGATTTTGCGCCCTTCGGTGTATTTCTCTACCGAACCGGTATGACGGTTAGCAAAACGGTTACCGATACCAAACACCATGTCGGACGCCAGCAACGTTGCGTTACCGTAACGATGCGCGGTTTGCAGACCCACCATCCCGGCCATCAGTTCATGATCGTCCGGGATACAGCCCCAGCCCATCAGCGTTGGGATCACCGGAACGCTGGTCAGTTCAGCAAACTGTTGTAACAGTGCAGCTGCGTCAGCATTAATTACCCCGCCCCCGGCAACAATCACCGGACGTTCGGCCTGGATTAACATTTCTACAGCTTTTTCGATCTGCATACGGCTGGCAGCAGGTTTGTAGACCGGCAGCGGTTCGTACATGTCAGGATCAAACTCGATTTCCGCAACCTGAACGTCGAACGGTAAATCCACCAGTACCGGACCCGGACGACCAGAACGCATCAGGTGAAATGCCTGTTGCAGCACGCGAGGCACCAGCGCCGCTTCACGAACTGTAACCGCCATTTTGCTGACCGGTTTAGCAATTGCTTCAATATCTACGGCCTGAAAATCTTCTTTATGCAGACGGGCGCGCGGTGCCTGGCCGGTAATGCACAGAATAGGAATGGAATCAGCAGAAGCGGAATAGAGCGCGGTGATCATGTCCGTGCCCGCAGGACCGGAAGTCCCCAGACATACGCCGATATTTCCTGCCGTTGCGCGGGTATAACCTTCCGCCATGTGCGAAGCACCTTCCACATGACGCGCCAGAATGTGACGAATACCGCCGTGCTTACGCATCGCTGAGTAGAACGGATTGATTGCAGCTCCCGGAACACCGAAGGCGGTGGTGATACCTTCTTTCTCCAGCACATACATTGCCGCGTCAACGGCTCTCATTTTTGCCATTTTATTCCTACCTCTATTTATTGGAAAATTTTTCCAACTTTCAAATTTTGTCAAAAAAACCCGCTCCGCAGAGCGGGATGCGACAGACATTATGGATGTGCTTTCAGTCCCAACGCCGTGCTGATATCGCGGGCGGTGTCTCTGACCAGCTCACCCTGACTGACAAAACGATCTTCTGTCAGTCTTGATGAAGGCCCGGAGATGGAGATAGCGGCAACAACACTACCGACATCATCGTAAATTGCTGAAGCTATGCAATTCAGACCTACAACATGCTCTTCTTTATCTACGGTATAGCCCAGTTCACGCGCTTGTTCCAGGTCCTTCAGCAAGGTGGGCATATCCACAAGCGTAGTTGGCGTAAACTGCTGCAAACCGGTTTGCAGAATGATGCTCATCAACTCCTCTTCCGCCAGCGGATAAAGCAGCGCTTTGCCCGCACCGGAAGCATGCAGTGGCAGACGACTGCCCAGTGGCGCACACATCCTGACCATCGATTTACACTCTAACTGACCAATTAATACCGCTTCATTGCCGTTACGGATCGCGACATTGACCGTTTCGCCGGAAAGTAACATCAGGCGGCGCATAAACGGCCCGGCGACGGAGAGGACATCGCGGTTATGGATGTACGCCGCACCGACGTTAAAGACACCTAATCCTATATGCCACCAGCCTAATTGACTGTCCTGATAGACAAAATCCGCTGCCTGTAAAACCTTCAGCAAGCGAAAGGTCGTGGAGAGCGGCAAATCCAGATTGAGAGAAATATCGCTAACCGACGAACTTCCCCCACTTTTTTCCAAATATTGCAGAATCGCAATTCCCCGCTCTAACGCCTGTGCGCCCTTCTGTGCCACAGGCTCCGCCTGTCCTGGCCTGCCGCGCCGTCTAACTTCCGTCATACCTACGTTAACTCCGACCTACAAGTGAGCATAAACAATGAACAATTAGTTTATCTTATGCAAGTCGGTTGCAGGCGTCACGCAAAACAGAGTTCCTGTTCAGGAATACTTTCAACATCACAGTTGTCACTGCCGCCGCGATCGATGGTCAGAAAATCGGTGACGCGCTGCCAGGCGAAAAGTGGGTGATGCCAGACGTTACGATGGTAATTCACTCCCTGTTCGCCGTTGGTGATAAACGCCCGCAGCGTTGACAGGTCTGGTTTGTCGTCACCTAACGCCACGACCACCACAAACACCTCACCTTTCATCGGGATAAAGGCCTGAGTACCCAGCGGATGACGTTCGAGTTCGTGAATGGTCAGCGGCAGATTCGCCGGTTGCGCGCGGTTAATGCTGATAAGCGTACGGTCTTGCTCAAGAATCTCAACCAGCGCCAAATCGTGGTAACGCTCCACCAGGCCATTGTTAATATGGAAAAAATCCCGTTGCTGCGTTTCGATTACGTCGCCATAAGCACTAAAGGCTTCCTGACTTAACGGTAATACCTGAAGTTTCATCTTTTTGTCCTTGTAACATAATTCCGTTCAACCACCGCCGACCGGTCAGCTTGGTTTCAATAACAGGCAATCTAAAACCTTAAGAGAACAACATCAATACAAAAGTTGGAATATTTTTCCAAAACTAGATTTAGTCCACAAATTGAACAGGGTTATCATGTAAAAATACTGATAAATCAGAGGATAAGAAAATCACGCAACTTGCGGATTTAAAAGGGGATACCTGAAGATGTTCGATCCAGAAACCTTGCGGACTTTCATTGCGGTTGCTGAAACAGGAGGTTTTTCAAAAGCGGCAGAACGATTATGTAAAACCACGGCGACGATCAGTTATCGCATTAAACTTCTGGAAGAGAATACCGGAGTAGCGCTGTTTTTCCGTACGACTCGCAGCGTGACGTTGACAGCGGCTGGCGAGCATCTACTTTCCCAGGCCAGAGACTGGCTGAGCTGGCTGGAAAGTATGCCAAGCGAGCTGCAACAGGTGAATGATGGCGTGGAACGCCAGGTGAATATTGTCATCAACAACCTGCTCTACAACCCCCAGGCCGTCGCCCAGTTGCTGGCGTGGCTGAATGAGCGTTACCCCTTTACCCAGTTTCACATCTCCCGACAAATCTATATGGGCGTCTGGGACTCGCTATTGTACGAAGGTTTTTCGCTGGCTATCGGCGTCACGGGAACTGAGGCGCTGGCAAATACCTTTAGTCTTGATCCCTTAGGATCGGTGCAATGGCGCTTTGTCATGGCGGCGGATCATCCGCTGGCGAACGTTGAAGAGCCGCTAACAGAAGCGCAGTTGCGGCGCTTTCCGGCGGTCAATATTGAAGACAGCGCCCGCACCTTAACCAAACGCGTCGCCTGGCGATTGCCAGGGCAAAAAGAGATTATTGTTCCCGATATGGAAACGAAAATCGCCGCCCATCTGGCGGGCGTTGGCATTGGTTTTTTGCCAAAATCGCTTTGCCAGTCAATGATCGATAATCAACAACTGGTCAGCCGGGTAATCCCAACGATGCGCCCTCCTTCGCCATTGAGTCTGGCATGGCGCAAATTTGGCAGCGGCAAAGCGGTAGAAGATATTGTGACCTTGTTTACCCAGCGCAGGCCGGAAATCAGCGGATTTTTAGAAATTTTCGGCAACCCACGCAGTTAAAAATCAAGTTTCCTTGCGCGTTGGCGCGTAAAATAGCGCGCAAGCTGATTTGAGGTTCACTTTTAACTATGCAAGAGAGACACACGGAACAGGACTATCGTGCCCTGCTGATTGCTGATACGCCCATTATTGATGTTCGCGCCCCTATCGAGTTTGAGCAAGGCGCAATGCCCGCCGCTATCAATCTGCCGTTAATGAATAACGATGAACGCGCCGCCGTTGGCACCTGCTATAAACAGCAAGGCTCAGACGCAGCGCTGGCGCTGGGACATAAACTGGTTGCGGGTGAAATTCGTCAGCAGCGCATGGACGCCTGGCGGGCAGCGTGCCTGCAAAATCCGCAAGGTATTCTCTGCTGCGCCCGTGGCGGTCAGCGCTCACATATTGTGCAAAGCTGGTTGCATGCAGCGGGGATTGATTATCCGCTGGTGGAAGGCGGTTATAAGGCACTGCGCCAGACCGCGATTCAGGCGACTATTGAACTGGCACAAAAACCGATAGTGCTGATTGGCGGTTGTACCGGCAGCGGTAAAACGCTGTTAGTGCAGCAACAGCCGAACGGTGTTGATCTGGAAGGGTTGGCGCGTCATCGCGGTTCGGCGTTTGGTCGCACGTTACAACCACAACTTAGCCAGGCGAGTTTTGAAAACCTGCTGGCTGCCGAAATGCTAAAAACCGACGCCCGTCAGAATTTGCGCCTGTGGGTGCTGGAAGACGAAAGCCGGATGATCGGTTCGAATCACCTGCCGGAATGTCTGCGCGAGCGAATGACTCAGGCGGCGATTGCGGTGGTAGAAGATCCGTTTGAGATCCGTCTTGAACGCCTGAACGAAGAGTATTTCTTGCGTATGCATCATGATTTTACCCACGCTTATGGCGACGAACAGGGCTGGCAGGAATATTGCGAATACCTGCATCACGGACTTTCGGCGATTAAGCGTCGGCTGGGGTTACAGCGCTATAACGAACTCGCTGCCCAGCTGGATACGGCGCTGACAACGCAACTCACCACCGGCAGCACCGACGGTCATCTGGCCTGGCTGGTGCCGTTACTTAAAGAATATTACGACCCAATGTATCGCTATCAGCTTGAGAAAAAAGCGGAAAAAGTTGTCTTTCGCGGTGAGTGGGCGGAAGTGGCGGAATGGGTTAAGGCGCAGTGATGGGCGGTATTCTGAAACGGCGATTGTCGTGAGAACAGAATGGTTGCACCAGAATACAGATATAAAAAAACCGACATGACAGTCGGTTTTTTTATTTTTTCCGCCCAAGACTTGGTGGTTCCGGGCAGAAATGAAACAGTCCTCATCTAGCAAGTGAATTATAAGTCAGGATGCCTACATATTCAAACAGCTATGTTGGCGATACAATCCCGACGCTAGTAGTGATACTGCCTCAAGGGATTACCGCAGTGCGGAAAAGTACTTTTAAGTCCTGGTCAGGATACAGGTGGTGCTGATTCTGGTGCTCTAATTTGGAGAGAGGCAGTCCTCATCTAGCACATGAAGAAAATCATAGTTACAGGCAACGTAAGGGTAAGCTGTGATTGTCTTTCTCCCTTAAGGGAGCAACGGATGAAAACTTTTCTCGATAAAGTTCTCATCGTTCTTAAGGCGCTAATCGCGCTGCTGGAACTGATCCGTCAGTTTATTGAATAACTGAGGAAACGTAGCTAAGGCCGAAGGTTTACCACCTTCGGTCTTTAAAAAAACCGACATGACAGTTGGTTTCATATTTATTGCCAAAATGCACACTGTTCATGCCGGATGCGGCGTAAACGCCTTATCCGGCCTACACAATCTTGCAAAATCAATATATTGCACGCTCTTCGTAGGCCTGATAAGCGTAGCGCATCAGGCAATCTAACACCTGTCATCACCCCGCAAACTGCCTGAACAGCGCCTTACCCTTAACCAGTCTCGCGCCCAGCCAGCCGCCGAAAAGCGACAGCAGCAGCGCACCGCTGCACGGCAGAACAATCCACAATCGCCAGTCTGGCTCCCACGGGAAATCAAACACTTTCGCCTGCAACACTGCCAGTGCCGTTTCCGCACCAATTGCGGCCACCAGGCCGGAAACAAACCCAAGCATGGCGAACTCACACCACAATGTCGTGCGCAGCAGTTTTTTCCCCGCACCGAGTGTGCGCCATACCACCAGCTCCTGATGACGCTGGCGCATTCCCACCTGCACCTGTGCCAGCAACAGCAACATACCGCAGGCGGTGACCAGCACCACCATCACCTCCAGCGCCCGACTTACCTGCTCCAGCACCTGACCGACCTGTTTTAAAATCGCGCCAATATCTAACAGGCTAATGGTCGGGAACTGGCGGTTGAGTTGCGTCAACATGCCGTTGCCATTCTCCCAGCGGAAACTGGTAAGCCAGCTCTGCGGTTGCCCGTCTAATGCCCCTTCCGGGAAAATAAAATAGAAATTAGGCCGCAGACTTTCCCAGTCCACTTTGCGCAGGCTGGTCACTTTAGCGCGGAACTCCTGGGTATCGCCCATAAAAGTCACGGTATCACCGAGGGCAACGTTTAAGCGTTTCGCCAGCCCCTCTTCCATCGACACTTCATCGGCTTTTGGCGGCCAGTTACCGGCGACAATCGGATTATGATCGGGCCGCGTATTTTGCCAGGTAAGATTGAGTTCGCGATTAAGCGCCTCATCTTCATTACCTTCTGTCGGCTTATCGTTAATCGCCGTCAGCCGCGCCCGCACTACCGGATAAAATGATTCCGGGACTATATGATGTTCCGCGAGGAACGCTTTTAGCGGTGCTACCTGTTCTGTGGCGATGTTAATTAAAAAGTAGTTCGGGCTTTCTGGCGGTAGCTGCTGCTGCCAGCGGTCGAGCAGATCGCCACGCAATACCAGCAACAGCGCCAGCAGCATAAAGGAGAGCGAAAATGCCGAAAGCTGACTTAACGTTGACCACGGCTGACGTAACAGGCGGCTAACCGCCAGGCGCAGAGGCAGCGATTTCAGCGTCATGCGGCGAAGTACATTCAGCAGCATCCAGCCCAGCACACCGCACAGCAAAGCCAGTACTACCGCGCCCGCCAGCACCGCCCAAAGCAGCATGCTGCCACCCATTAATCCGGCGAGCAGCAGCACAACCACCACACTGACAATCGGCAGATAAAACTTCAGCGGCCAGACGTTCGCTACCACATCATTACGTAATACGCGTAAAGGCTGCGTTGCCAGCAACAAGCGATATGGTCGTAGCCCCACCAGCAGCGAGATGACCGTCATGGTGCCAAGCGCCCACAGCCACGGCCAGAGGCTGGCTGGCGGTAGTGCAGCAGGCAGAACGGGCTTGAGCAGCACCATCAACACGTTTTCGAACAACAGACCTATGGCCCCACCGGTAACGGCTGAAAGCGTCAGCACCATCAACCACTGACCGACGATTAGCTTACGCAGTTGCGCTCGCCCTGCCCCCAGCGTTTTGAGGATCGCCACCAGATCGTAGCGACTGCGACAGTAATGATTCATCGCTACCGCCACCGCTGCCACTGCCAGCAGCAAGGTCAGAAGCGCCGAAAGCAGCAGGAACTGTTGCGAGCGTTCCATCGATCGCCCCAGCGCGCCTTCGTCCTGTTCCAGACCGTACCAGCGTTGTTCGGGTTTAAGCTGAGGTAACAACCATTTCTCATAGCCGTCGAGCTGGTTCTCGTTGCCGCCGAATTTATAACGCCAGGTGACCCGACTCCCCGGCTGCACGGCTCCGGTTTTATCGACATCCGCCAGATTCATCATCAGACGCGGAGCCATCTGGAAGGGGTTAAAACCGGAATCCGGTTCCTGAATCACTTCTCCGGCAATCCGCAAGGTGGCATCGCCCACGTCAATGGTGTCGCCCGTTTTCAGGTTAAGCAGTGCCATCAGGCGTGGGGCCAGCAATACGCTGCCCGCCTGCGGTTTCAGGCCAGGGGGATTAGTTTGCAGATCGCCATACATCGGGTAGATATCATCCACCGCTTTGACGTTCGCCAGCTGCGGTGTGTCGCCTGCAAAGGTCATTGTGGCGAAAGTCAGCTGCTTGCCGACTTTCAGGCCGCGCTTTTGCGCTTCCTCCAGCCACGCTTGCGGCACTTCGCGTGAACTGCGCAACGCCCGATCGCCCGCCATAAACTCACGGCTTTGCTGGCTTAAGCCCTTCTCCATGCGATCGCTGATATTGCCCAGCGCCAGCACGCAGGCCACCGCCAGGCTTAGCGCCAGCCAGACAATTAATAGCGACGGCGAACGCCATTCGCGCCAGAACCAACGTGCAATCATGCTTCCTCCTGCAACTGCCCGTTCACCAGCCGTAAGCAGCGGTCGCAGCGTGCCGCCAGTTGCAGGTCGTGGGTCACCATAATCAACGTGGTGCCATGTTCACGGTTGAGGGAAAACAGCAGGTCGGCAATTTTATCGCCCGTCTGGCGGTCAAGGTTGCCGGTGGGTTCGTCGGCAAACAGCACATCAGGTCGACCATTAAAGGCTCGTGCCAGCGCCACTCGTTGCTGTTCACCGCCGGAAAGCTGTGCCGGAAGATGATCCAGACGTTTACCCAGCCCTAACTGTTCGAGCAACGCTTTCGCCCCGTTACGACTTTCCGCGCTACTCTCACCGCGCAGCAGAGCCGGAAGCTCGACGTTTTCCAGCGCGTTAAGGGTAGGAATTAACATAAATGACTGAAAAACAAAGCCGACGTGCTTCGCGCGCAACTTTGCCCGCGCTTCTTCGTCCATATTATGTAGCGGTTGTCCCACCAGACTCACTTCGCCACTGCTGCCGTCATCAAGCCCGGCGAGGATCGCCAGCAAGGTTGACTTACCCGATCCCGACTCGCCCACCAGTGCGATGGTCTCGCCACGTTTGACAACCAGCTCAACTCCGGTGAGGATGGAGAGTTCATGCTCCCCCTGACCGACGGACTTCTTAAGATGATGAACTTCAACAATGTTTTCCGCTGGCATTTGCCCTTCCTGTTCCTGGTCCTGTTAACCTTCCGTGCCGCCGCAGCGGACACGTTATTGATTCTGGGTGATAGCCTGAGCGCCGGGTATCGAATGTCTGCCAGCGCGGCCTGGCCTGCCTTGTTGAATGATAAGTGGCAGAGTAAAACGTCGGTAGTTAATGCCAGCATCAGCGGCGACACCTCGCAACAAGGACTGGCGCGCCTTCCGGCTCTGCTGAAACAGCATCAGCCGCGTTGGGTGCTGGTTGAACTGGGCGGCAATGACGGTTTGCGTGGTTTTCAGCCACAGCAAACCGAGCAAACGCTGCGCCAGATTTTGCAGGATGTCAAAGCCGCCAACGCTGAACCATTGTTAATGCAAATACGTCTGCCTGCAAACTATGGTCGCCGTTATAATGAAGCCTTTAGCGCCATTTACCCCAAACTCGCCAAAGAGTTTGATGTTCCGCTGCTGCCCTTTTTTATGGAAGAGGTCTACCTCAAGCCACAATGGATGCAGGATGACGGTATTCATCCCAACCGCGACGCCCAGCCGTTTATTGCCGACTGGATGGCGAAGCAGTTGCAGCCTTTAGTAAATCATGACTCATAAAGCAACGGAGATCCTGACAGGTAAAGTTATGCAAAAATCGGTCTTAATTACCGGATGTTCCAGTGGAATTGGCCTGGAAAGCGCGCTCGAATTAAAACGCCAGGGTTTTCATGTGCTGGCAGGTTGCCGGAAACCGGATGATGTTGAGCGTATGAACAGCATGGGATTTACCGGCGTGTTGATCGATCTGGATTCGCCAGAAAGTGTTGATCGCGCAGCCGACGAAGTGATCGCCCTGACCGATAATTGTCTGTATGGGATCTTTAACAATGCCGGATTCGGCATGTATGGCCCCCTTTCCACCATCAGCCGTGCGCAGATGGAACAGCAGTTTTCCGCCAACTTTTTCGGCGCACACCAGCTCACCATGCGCCTGTTACCCGCGATGTTACCGCACGGTGAAGGGCGTATTGTGATGACATCATCGGTGATGGGATTAATCTCCACGCCGGGTCGTGGCGCTTACGCGGCCAGTAAATATGCGCTGGAGGCGTGGTCAGACGCACTGCGCATGGAGCTGCGCCACAGCGGAATTAAAGTCAGCCTGATCGAACCCGGTCCCATTCGTACTCGCTTCACCGACAACGTCAACCAGACGCAAAGTGATAAACCAGTCGAAAATCCCGGCATCGCCGCCCGCTTTACGTTGGGACCGGAAGCGGTGGTGGACAAAGTACGCCATGCTTTTATTAGCGAGAAGCCGAAGATGCGCTATCCGGTAACGCTGGTGACCTGGGCAGTAATGGTGCTCAAGCGCCTGCTGCCGGGGCGCGTGATGGACAAAATATTGCAGGGGTGAGTTGAAGCGCGCGCTTAAGCCCCCATGTCAAAGAAAATATCGACAACAGAGAGCGACTCCATGTCCGTAGAAAATATTGTCAACATTAACGAATCTAACCTGCAACAGGTTCTTGAACAGTCGATGACCACTCCGGTGCTGTTCTATTTTTGGTCTGAACGTAGCCAGCACTGTTTGCAGTTAACCCCGATCCTGGAAAGCCTCGCGGCGCAGTACAACGGGCAATTTATTCTGGCGAAGCTGGACTGCGACGCGGAGCAGATGATTGCCGCCCAGTTTGGTCTGCGCGCGATTCCGACCGTGTATCTGTTCCAGAACGGGCAACCGGTAGATGGCTTCCAGGGGCCGCAACCGGAAGAGGCGATCCGCGCCCTGCTGGATAAAGTGCTGCCGCGCGAAGAAGAGCTGAAAGCGCAGCAGGCGATGCAACTGATGCAGGAAGGCAATTACACCGATGCCCTGCCATTGCTGAAAGACGCCTGGCAGTTGTCGAATCAGAACGGGGAGATCGGCCTGCTGCTGGCAGAAACGCTGATTGCGCTGAACCGTTCTGAAGATGCGGAAGCGGTGCTGAAAACCATTCCGTTGCAGGATCAGGACACCCGCTACCAGGGGCTGGTGGCGCAAATCGAACTGCTGAAGCAGGCGGCTGATACGCCGGAAATTCAACAGTTGCAACAGCAGGTGGCGGAGAATCCAGAAGATGCCGCACTGGCGACGCAACTGGCGCTGCAACTGCATCAGGTTGGGCGCAATGAAGAGGCGCTGGAGTTGCTGTTCGGGCATCTGCGTAAAGATCTCACCGCCGCAGACGGTCAGACGCGTAAAACGTTCCAGGAGATCCTCGCTGCGCTGGGTACGGGTGATGCACTGGCGTCGAAGTATCGCCGCCAGCTGTATGCATTGTTGTATTGATATTCCGTTGATCGGCACATGAACCACAACGCCGGATGCGATGCTGCGCATCCGGCATCGCATCATTTCTTCTTCAATTGCGTCACCACCAACTGGTGGCGCGAATTATAAAACTTACGATAGGTTAAATAGCAGGCAATAATGGTCGACAAGCTGGCGGTTGAGAGCAGCATAAAGGTCACCATAATCTGATATTTAATCGCCTTCACCGGATCAATCCCGGCAAATATCAGCCCGGACATCATTCCTGGTAAACTCACTAAGCCAACCGTTTTTGCTGAATCGACCGTCGGAATTAAAGCCGCGCGAATACTGTCGCGAATCAATATCGCTGAAGCCTGCTTCGGCGTCGCGCCAAGACTCAGTTTCTCCTGAATCTGTTGCTGTTCGCTAATGACCCGTTGCCCTAAATTGTTGTAACACAACCCCACCGCTACCATGGCGTTACCGGCAATCATCCCGGCGATAGGGATCACCTGCATCGGGATAAATTCAATCGACCCTGAGAGAATCAGCACCGCCAGGGTAATTCCCGCCCCGACCGTAATGGCAATAAACGATGAGATAAAAGCTTTAGCAATATATTTACTGCGTTTTTGCGCGTTCCACGCCGCATTAAAGCAGATAAATAACACCATCAATAATGTCAGGCTGGCATCATCCACGCTGAAAATATACTTCAGCACATAGCCGACAATAATCAGCTGAATTATCGCTCGCCCGACGCTCCAGAGAATATCTTTCTCCAGCGCCAGTTTTTCTTTATGGCTAATTAAGATTGCCACCACCACCAGCATTAATGCCAGTGCTAATGATTCGTTAGTAATATTATGCGAGTTCATAGCGTGCTTCCTGCATTTCTCCGGCATGCGGTTGCAGTGTAATCACTTTATCCGCATGATTAATTTCGTCTTTATCGTGTGTCACCCACAGCACGGCAATATTTTGCTCGCGCACATAACGATGGATCATCTCATTGACGTTATGTTTATTACTTTCATCCAGCGCACTGGTTATTTCATCCAGCAATAAAACCTTCGGCATAAATTGCAGGTTACGAATCAATGAGATGCGTTGTTTTTCACCACCAGATAGCTCGGCGATATCCTTCGTCAAAATGCTGTCCGGCAAAGCGAAGCGTTCGAGAAAATCGAGAAAAATGGCCGGGTCAGGCTGCTGGTTACGGATCTGCCAGGGAAAGATCAGATTATCGTATACCGTATCGCCAAACAGCGTCGGTGTCTGGGCGCAGTAAGAGACTTGCTGGCGGTAGATTTCTGGCTTTAGTGTGCTGACATCCTCCCCTTCAAACAGTAACGTTCCGCTGGTTGGGCTGATCAATGAAGCAACTATTTTTAGCAGCGTACTTTTGCCACAACCAGAAGGACCGGTAATTAACTTAAATTCGCCAGCACGCAGCGAAAAATTGATGTTATTAAGAATCTTCGTATCACCCGCCAGATATCCTACGTTTTGTAGCTGAAGCAAAGGACTATTTTCCTGCATCGCTGTTCCCTTTTTCTGATTTTTACTAAAAACAGTTTATCCTTCGCAGGAATAAGGGGGAACTCTCTTTCAGTAATCAGGTATAATTTGTTTAATCAAGCAGCAATTTTGCTGATTATGGACGGTACAACAGGAGGTTTTTCCGATGCTTATCTTTATCCCGATTCTCATTTTTGTCGCGCTGGTCATTGTCGGCGCGGGCGTCAAAATCGTGCCGCAGGGCTATCAATGGACGGTAGAACGTTTTGGTCGCTATACCAAAACGTTACAGCCGGGGCTCAGTCTGGTGGTGCCGTTTATGGATCGCATTGGTCGCAAGATCAATATGATGGAACAAGTGCTCGATATCCCTTCCCAGGAAGTTATCTCGAAAGATAACGCCAACGTTACCATCGACGCAGTCTGTTTTATTCAGGTGATTGACGCGCCGCGCGCGGCTTATGAAGTCAGCAATCTGGAGCTGGCGATCATCAACCTGACCATGACTAACATCCGTACCGTGTTGGGTTCAATGGAACTTGACGAAATGCTCTCTCAGCGCGACAGCATCAACTCACGCCTGCTGCGTATTGTCGATGAAGCCACCAACCCGTGGGGGATTAAAGTCACCCGTATTGAAATTCGCGACGTGCGCCCACCGGCAGAGCTTATCTCTTCAATGAACGCGCAGATGAAAGCGGAACGTACCAAACGCGCTTACATTCTTGAAGCGGAAGGGATCCGTCAGGCGGAAATCCTTAAAGCCGAAGGTGAAAAACAGTCGCAAATCCTGAAAGCGGAAGGCGAACGTCAGTCGGCGTTTTTACAGGCTGAAGCGCGTGAACGTTCCGCCGAAGCAGAAGCCCGCGCCACCAAAATGGTGTCTGAAGCTATCGCCTCCGGTGATATTCAGGCGGTGAACTACTTCGTAGCGCAGAAATACACCGAAGCGTTACAGCAGATCGGTTCCTCCAGTAACAGCAAAGTAGTGATGATGCCATTAGAGGCCAGCAGCCTGATGGGGTCGATTGCCGGGATTGCCGAGCTGGTGAAAGACAGTGCCAACAAACGGACTCAGCCATGATGGAGTTAATGGTCGTTCATCCACATATTTTCTGGCTCAGTCTCGGCGGTTTGCTGCTGGCAGCCGAGATGCTGGGCGGAAATGGTTATTTGTTGTGGAGCGGCGTGGCAGCGGTGATTACCGGCCTGGTGGTCTGGCTGGTGCCGCTGGGTTGGGAGTGGCAAGGGGTAATGTTTGCCATCCTGACGCTGCTCGCCGCCTGGCTGTGGTGGAAATGGTTGTCGCGGCGGGTGCGCGAACAAAAGCACAGCGATAGTCATTTAAACCAGCGCGGGCAGCAGCTGATTGGCCGACGTTTTGTGCTGGAATCTCCGCTGGTCAACGGGCGCGGTCATATGCGCGTCGGTGACAGTTCATGGCCTGTCAGCGCCAGCGAGGATCCCGGTGCAGGTACGCATGTTGAAGTCATTGCGATAGAAGGGATAACCCTACATATCCGAGCCGTCTCGTCTTAATCACCCTGCCCGATGATGACAGCAGCCGGAGAGATTTTCGATAATCGGGCAGTCGGCGCTGTCATCGCCAGGGCAGGCATTCGCCAGTGCCAGCAGCTGGTCGCGCATGGATTGCAGCTCCTCAATGTGTCGTTCGATCTCCGCCACCTTCTCCAGCGTGCGCCGTTTGACGTCGGCGCTGTGCCGCTGCGGGTCGTTAAACAGATTCACCAGCTCGCCGCTCTCTTCCAGGTTAAAGCCCACCTGCCGTGCCTGGCGCAGTAAGGTCAGTTCGTTGAGATGCTGCTGCGTGTAGGTGCGATAACCGTTTTCGCTGCGCATCGGCGGCGTCACCAGCCCCTTCTCTTCATAGAAGCGAATGGCTTTGCTGGTCAGGCCGGTAATTTTTGCTACATCGCTGATGTTCATCGTTCGCGCAACGCCTCCTGTGCTTTGTTAAAGGGTTTCAACAGATATTCAAGCACGTTTTTTTGCCAGTGCGAATATCGACCGCCACCACAATAATACAGGAAGTACTGCGCACAGAGAGATGTTATACGGTTTTATTGCGCTTCATGACCATTGCCACAATAAGGCTGAGTAAGAGTGAGCCAATAATCCATATCAACGCACGGCTACCCTGGGACCACAGACTGTAGATAAAGCCAACGATCACCAACAACATCACCAACGTACCAACGATAAGAATCGGCAACGAGGCGTGAATATCATGACGCAGGCGGATCGCCACCACAAACACCGCCAGGTAGCAAATCAAAAAGGTGGCGCTGGCAACGCTGGCGAGTGAGCCTAAATTCAGTGCCGCCGTCATCAGCATAATCAACACCACGACAATAATGTTGCCCCAGGTACTCTGCCGCCACAGGGATTTATTCATTAGCTTCGGCAGTTCGCGTTCGCTGCCCATGTTGTCCATGATGTTAAACACGGCGAACAGGTTCGCGTTAATGGCTGAAGCCGTCGCCAGTAAAGCGCCGATGACGACGATCACATAACCCACATGCCCGAGCAGCGGAGAAGCAGCCTGCGCTACGGCGGTATCGGCATATTTTTCTAACTCTAATGCCGATACATCGCTAAGCAAAACCAGTGCCAGCGAGATATAAAGCAACGTGGTAACGCCAATCGCCACCAGAAACGCCCGTGGCATAATGACCTGCGGATCTTTCACTTTATCCGCCGCGTTCGCCATCATGCCAAAGCCCGCATAGGCAAGGAAAGTTATCCCAATACAGGAGAAGAACGCACCGGAGCTGGGGGGCGCAGAGACGGAAATATGCGCCGGTTGCAGCGACCAGACACCGGCAATAATCAGCAATAACAGGATCATCATTTTAATGCCGACGAGGATCACTTCCAGCCGCCCTACCGCATGGTTGCTTAAGGAGTTGAAAAGCGTCATCACCGCAATGATCCCCAACGCGTAGAGCAAAATAAGGTGCTCCTCCTGGCTGCCTTCATGCAAAAACTGCACGGCATAAGCGCCAAAAGCACGGGCGACCATGGCGATGCTCACCGCCAGCGTCAACAGGTACAGTAACGAGAGCGCCAGCGAAAAGACGCCGTTGCCTAATCCGCGACGAAAGAAGTCGATAATGCCGCCATTGCTGGGATAGCTCGCCCCCAGACGCGCATAGGCATAACCGGAAAACATCGCCACAATACCGCCAAAAGCAAAGGCGACCCAGGTCGAGGCTTCCATTAGCAATGCAGCCTGCCCCAGCAGCGCGAAGATCCCCGCCCCCACCATTGCCCCAATGCCGATGGAAACGACGTTCCATAGACCGAGAGGTTTGTTACCGTTATTACCTTCCGTGTTCATCATGATCAGCCCTTAAACACGTTATAGCCGAGTTGGTTAGCGACCGATGCCACCATTTTTTGACCGCGAACACTGTTGCCTTCTTCGTCCAGCGGTGGTGAGAACGCGGCAATTCCCATCACGCCAGGGACGACCGCCAGAATACCGCCACCTACACCGCTTTTGCCCGGTAAACCAACGCGATACGCCCAGTCACCGGAGCGACCATACAGCCCTTCCATCATCATTTCGGCCAGAATGTACGGCACGTTGTCGGCCTGAAGAACACGTTTATGCGTCAGCGGATTCACACCACCCGCCGCCAGCGTCGCGCCAAGCGTTGCCAGTTCAACAGTATTGATGAGCGTGGAGCACTGACGGGTGTACACGTCACAGGCTTCCATTGCATCACAATAGAGATATCCGGCGGAGTACAGCAGCCAGGCAATGGCCCGGTTATGGAAGTTGGTTGTTTGTTCCGACTGGTTGACTTCATCAGAGAGCGCTACCTGCTCACCAGCCAGTTGCTGTTGGATATGTAAAATTCGCTGCCAGCGTTGTTCAATATTTTCAGCGTTAATCAGGCTGGTGGTGGCAATAGCGCCAGCATTTACCAGTGGCGACAGTGGTTTGCCGCCATGCAACTCTAAGGCGATAACTGAGTTAAAGGGCAATCCGGTCGGGTCAGCGCCAATTTTGTCCTGTACCGCCTGCGGGCCGACATCTTCTAACGCAAGGGCTAACGTACAGACTTTCGAGATGGATTCCAGCGCAAAGCGGTAATCACTATCACCCGCGCGATAGATGTTGCCATCGCAGGTCACAATAGCCACTGCTGCCAGTTGACCAGGTACATTCGCCAGAAAGGGAATGTAGTCGGCATTTTGTCCGCCGTTAAGTGAGTGAAATTGGGTGTAAGCCTGATCCACTGCCTGCTGTAATTTGTTTGCATCTAACATCTTTTGTTAACTCCTTTTTATAGATGCGGGAGGTAATTCCTCACCCCGGTGCCGATTTTCAGGCATCCTGATTTAACTTAGCACCCGCAACTTAACTACAGGAAAACAAAGAGATAAATGTCTAATCCTGATGCAAATTGAGCCAATTTTTTAATTTTTACGGACTTTTACTCGCCTGGTTTATTAATTTCTTGACCTTCCCCTTGCTGGAAGGTTTAACCTTTATCACAGCCAGTCAAAACTGTCTTAAAGGAGTGTTTTATGTCACAAACTATCGACCTGACCCTGGACGGCCTGTCCTGCGGTCACTGCGTTAAACGCGTGAAAGAAAGTCTTGAACAGCACCCGGATGTTGAGCAGGCGGATGTGTCTATCACTGAAGCGCACGTTACCGGGACTGCCAGTGCAGAACAGCTGATCGAAACCATCAAACAAGCGGGTTATGACGCATCTGTAAGCCACCCAAAGGCTAAACCGCTGGCGGAGTCATCAATCCCGTCGGAAGCACTGACAGCGGTTTCTGAGGCGCTTCCGGCAGCGACCGCCGATGACGATGACAGCCAGCAGTTGCTGCTGAGCGGCATGAGCTGCGCCAGCTGTGTCACCCGCGTACAAAATGCGCTGCAAAGCGTACCGGGCGTCACTCAGGCACGGGTAAACCTGGCGGAGCGTACTGCGCTGGTGATGGGCAGTGCCTCCCCACAAGATTTAGTGCAGGCGGTGGAAAAAGCGGGCTACGGTGCGGAAGCGATTGAAGATGACGCTAAACGCCGCGAGCGCCAGCAAGAAACCGCCGTAGCTACGATGAAGCGCTTCCGCTGGCAGGCAATTGTTGCACTGGCTGTGGGTATCCCGGTAATGGTCTGGGGGATGATCGGCGATAACATGATGGTCACCGCTGACAACCGCAGCTTGTGGTTAGTTATCGGCCTGATAACCCTGGCAGTGATGGTTTTCGCCGGCGGCCATTTTTACCGCAGTGCATGGAAAAGCCTGCTGAACGGTGCAGCGACGATGGATACGCTGGTGGCGCTGGGAACGGGTGTGGCGTGGCTCTATTCGATGAGCGTCAACCTGTGGCCGCAGTGGTTCCCGATGGAAGCGCGGCATCTTTACTATGAAGCCAGTGCGATGATTATCGGTCTGATTAATCTCGGCCATATGCTGGAAGCGCGCGCACGTCAGCGTTCTTCTAAGGCGCTGGAGAAATTACTCGATTTAACCCCACCGACGGCGCGAGTGGTCACCGCAGAGGGTGAAAAAAGCGTGCCGCTGGCGGAAGTTCAGCCAGGGATGTTACTGCGCCTGACGACCGGCGATCGCGTGCCGGTAGATGGCGAGATTACCCAGGGCGAAGCATGGCTGGATGAAGCGATGCTGACGGGCGAACCAATCCCACAGCAAAAAGGCGAAGGCGAAAGCGTCCATGCCGGGACAGTGGTACAGGACGGCAGTGTGCTGTTTCGTGCCAGTGCGGTTGGCAGCCATACCACGCTGTCACGGATCATTCGCATGGTGCGCCAGGCCCAGAGCAGCAAGCCAGAAATCGGTCAGCTGGCGGATAAAATCTCAGCCGTATTTGTACCTGTGGTGGTGGTGATTGCGCTGGTCAGTGCGGCAATCTGGTACTTCTTTGGTCCGGCACCGCAAATTGTTTATACCCTGGTGATTGCCACCACGGTACTGATTATCGCCTGTCCGTGTGCGCTGGGGCTGGCGACGCCGATGTCGATTATTTCCGGCGTCGGGCGGGCGGCTGAGTTTGGCGTGCTGGTGCGGGACGCCGACGCGCTGCAACGCGCCAGTACACTCGATACCGTCGTGTTCGATAAAACCGGGACGCTGACCGAAGGGAAGCCGCAGGTTGTCGCAGTGAAAACATTTGCTGATGTTGATGAAGCGCAGGCATTGCGTCTGGCGGCGGCACTGGAACAAGGTTCCAGCCATCCGCTGGCACGAGCGATCCTCGATAAAGCAGGCGATATGCAGCTACCGCAGGTCAACGGTTTCCGCACATTGCGCGGGCTGGGCGTGAGCGGTGAAGCTGAAGGTCATGCGTTATTGCTGGGCAATCAGGCGTTGTTAAATGATCAGCAAGTCGATACTAAAGCGATTGAAGCCGATATTTCAGCTCAGGCATCGCAAGGAGCAACGCCTGTGCTGCTGGCGATTGACGGGAAAGCAGTAGCCCTGCTGGCTGTACGCGATCCATTGCGTAGTGATAGCGTGGCGGCGCTGCAACGCCTGCATAAAGCGGGATATCGTCTGGTGATGTTGACCGGGGATAACCCAACCACCGCCAATGCGATCGCCAAAGAAGCAGGGATTGATGAGGTGATCGCCGGGGTGCTGCCGGACGGTAAAGCCGAAGCGATCAAACATCTGCAAAGTGAAGGACGTCAGGTGGCAATGGTGGGCGACGGCATTAACGACGCGCCAGCGCTGGCTCAGGCGGATGTCGGCATTGCGATGGGTGGCGGCAGTGATGTTGCCATTGAAACCGCGGCGATTACCCTGATGCGCCATAGCCTGATGGGCGTTGCGGATGCGCTCGCTATTTCCCGCGCAACGCTGCACAACATGAAGCAGAACCTGCTCGGTGCGTTTATCTACAACAGTATCGGTATTCCGGTCGCCGCCGGTATTTTGTGGCCGTTCACTGGAACACTGCTTAACCCGGTAGTTGCCGGAGCGGCAATGGCGCTCTCGTCGATTACCGTAGTGAGTAACGCCAACCGGTTGCTGCGGTTTAAACCGAAGGAATAAGTACATCATTGCGGATGCGCTGCTTTAGGGTGGCGCATTTGGCATCGACGCATGACTGCCGGATGCGGCGTAAACGCCTTATCCGGCCTACGGTTCAGGCACAGGTTTGTAGGCCTGATAAGACGCGTAAGCGTCGCATCAGGCAATGGTGCTCGGATGCCGGATGCGGCGTGAACGCCTTATCCGGCATCCGAGATGAAGCGATGTTTTGGCCTTACGCGACCTTTTTTGTACGCTCTTCACGGCGTGCTAAATATTCAGCCACTGTTTCAATCCGTCCCAATTCTTCCTGGGTGCGCATGTTGTTTTCAACTTCCCAAAGATCAACCGCCGCCTGGAGGTTTAGCCAAAAATCGACTGTGGTATCAAAAACTTTCGCCAGACGAAATGCCATCTCAGTAGTGAGTTTACGATTGTTATTGATCAGTGCACTGACGCTATTACGATGAACATGCAGCAACTCTGCTAACTCATTGATTTTCAAATCGAGCGGTTCCAGATATTCATAGAGAAGAATATCTCCGGGTGTCGTCGGTTTTCTTGTTGCCTGTTTCATAGTTTTTAACTGTTGCTTCCCTGTGAATAGCGATACAAGAACATACTGAATCATACAAACACATTAAACAAGTCCCCAACTCCATTTGCGCCATCCCTCCCCGCGCGCTAGCATGATATTTCACAAAGGGAGGTCGTATGGATCTGTTGTACCGGGTAAAAACGCTTTGGGCCGCGCTGCGCGGTAATCATTACACCTGGCCTGCCATCGATATCACCCTTCCCGGCAATCGCCATTTTCATCTGATTGGCAGTATTCATATGGGTAGCCACGATATGGCTCCCCTGCCCACCCGTTTGCTCAAAAAGCTCAAAAACGCCGATGCGCTGATCGTCGAGGCGGATGTTTCCACCAGCGATACGCCTTTTGCTAATTTGCCTACTTGCGAGGCGCTGGAAGAGCGCATTAACGAGGAGCAACTCCAAAATCTGCAGCACATTAGCCAGGAGATGGGCATTTCTCCGTCGCTCTTTTCTACTCAACCGCTGTGGCAAATCGCGATGGTTCTTCAGGCGACGCAGGCACAAAAACTGGGGCTGCGGGCAGAATACGGTATCGATTACCAGTTATTGCAGGCGGCGAAGCAACAACATAAACCCGTGATTGAACTGGAAGGGGCTGAAAACCAGATTACCATGTTGCTCCAGCTCCCTGACAAAGGACTGGCGCTGCTGGACGATACGCTGACCCACTGGCATACCAACGCACGGTTGCTGCAACAAATGATGAGCTGGTGGCTGAATGCACCTCCGCAAAATAATGATATAACGCTGCCCAATACGTTCAGTCAGTCGCTGTACGATGTGCTGATGCATCAGCGAAATCTCGCCTGGCGGGATAAATTACGCGCCATGCCGCCGGGGCGATATGTGGTCGCGGTCGGTGCACTACACCTGTATGGAGAAGGGAATTTGCCGCAAATGTTGCGCTAAAAAAATGGCCAATATCGCTATTGGCCCGTCAAAGAGGAATTTCATTTTTTTATTATTATGCCGTCACTTTAAGCGACGGTGTAACTCGATTGTCGCTCAATCTCACCATCCTGCCAATACTCTTAGGCAAGATGACTCTTTTTTTTGGACCGCCATCAGGCGTATGCTTGCTTCGTTTTTTTGTTTAAGGCAGGAAAATTACCATGACACCCGCAGTTAAATTACTCGAAAAAAACAAGATTTCGTTTCAAATCCATACCTACGAGCACGATCCGGCTGAAACCAATTTTGGCGATGAAGTCGTCAAAAAATTAGGTTTGAATCCGGATCAGGTCTACAAAACGCTGCTGGTGGCAGTGAACGGTGATATGAAACACCTTGCCGTGGCCGTTACGCCGGTCGCAGGTCAACTGGATCTTAAAAAAGTAGCAAAAGCGCTGGGTGCCAAGAAAGTTGAGATGGCCGATCCGATGGTCGCGCAGCGTTCGACGGGATACCTGGTTGGGGGGATTAGCCCACTGGGGCAGAAAAAACGTCTGCCAACGATTATCGACGCCCCCGCACAAGAATTTGCCACTATTTATGTTTCCGGCGGCAAGCGCGGACTGGATATCGAACTGGCGGCAGGCGATCTGGCAAAGATCCTCGATGCCAAATTTGCTGATATCGCCCGCCGCGATTAAGCATTGTGCCGGATGCAAACATCCGGCACTTTCGGATTACTGCCAGCTCACCTCACCTTTCGGTTCATAAACACTCACATCCAGCGGCGAGCTTTTCTGGATATACGCTTTCAGCACTTCGGCATCAATAAAGCCGGTATTCACATAGCCCGGTTTGTTATCAAGGCGCGGATATCCATCACCGCCGGTGGCATTGAAGTTTAATGTCGCCATACGGTAAGTTTTCGCCGGATCGACCGGTTCGCCTTTGATTTTAAGGTCGTTCAGTTTGCCGTCTTTCGCCACAAAGCTAACGTTGGCAAATTGCGGGTAGGCACCTGAATCTGGCTTCATCTGCGCGACGGCGGTCAGGTAATCAATCACCTCTTTACCGGTCATGTCGGCATACACCACCACATTGCCGAATGGCTGCACTTTCAGCACGTTTTTATAGCTGATATCGCCTGCTTCGATAGAATCACGAATTCCGCCTCCGCTCATCACCGCAAAGTCGGCACCAGTGCGATCCATTTGGGCTGCCAGAATCAACCGCCCCATATTGGTCTGTACAAAACGCACTTTGTCACGATCGCCTTCCAGACGACCATTGGTTTCGCCTATTTTCACTTCCAGCTGCGCTTTGCCTTTGTTCTGGAACGGTGATAACAGCGAGATCATTTGCTGGTTTTCAGCGATTTCAGGAGTGTAAAGCACGCGCTCGCTTTTCCCGTCTTCCCAGGTCACTTTCTTCTTCAGGTTCACCGGAATCAGCTGGTAGTTAACCATTTTCATTTCGCCATTACGAAACTCAAAATCAGCCCGTCCCACGTATTTGCCCCACTCATGCGCCTGCACAATCCAGATGCCGTTTTGTTGATCTGGTTTGCATGGCGTACCCGGCACGTAATCGACCTGTTTTTTGTTTTCTGCCGCCATGCAGACCGGATCTTGCGAGTGACCACCGACGATCATCGCCAGCGATCCGGCAGGCAGCGCGCGTGCCATCTCCACATCGCCCGGTGCGTTAGAGCCGTGCTCACCATTATCGTAATGCCCCATATGGGTCGCCGCGATAATAATGTCTGGCTTTTCTGTCTGTTGCAGCTCCTGAATCACCAGCTTCGCTTCATCGGCGGGCTTACGAAATTCGATATCAGTGAAGTATTCCGGGTTACCAATTTTTGCTGTGTCATCGGTTGTCAGCCCAATAACGGCAATTTTCAGATCCTGACGCTTAAACAGCGCCCACGGTTTAAACAGGCGCTCGCCAGTACTTTTCTGGTAGATATTCGCGGAAAGCAACGGGAACTTGGCCCACTTTTCCTGCTGGCGTAATACGGTGAGCGGATTATCAAATTCATGATTACCGATCGCCATCGCGTCATAGCCCACCAGATTCATACCGCGAAAATCAGGTTCGGCATCCTGTAAGTCAGACTCGGGCACGCCAGTGTTAATGTCGCCACCGGAAAGTAGCAGCACGCTACCGCCTTCAGCCGCAACCTCTTTGCGGATACCATCCACCAGCGTTTTTTGCGCCGCCAGACCATATTCGCCATATTCATTGCGCCAAAAATGCCCATGATGATCATTGGTATGCAGAACTGTAATTTTGTAGGTTTTATCCTGCTCATACGCCAGAGCAGTTTCACTCGCCAGTGTAAATGTGGTTAACAGCGCTAACGCCACGCCCCGCTGCAATAATTTCATACTTCTCTCCCTGACCTGATTTCAACGTGTTGAAAAATAGTATGACGCGACATCATAGACAAGTCTGCGTCCGGTGAAGATAAATCTGCATCCAGATTAGAAATTCTGTATTCGGCGTTGAGACTTCCTTCAGACGACGCATACAGGTATGTTAGTCGGGTAATAATCACAAATAAGATCATTCTTTACATCGCAACCCTGAAAAAGTGACTTTCCTATGGCAATGAGTGAACAACCCCAGCCTGTGGCGGGCGCGGCTGCGTCAACGACCAAGGCCCGAACATCGTTTGGTATTTTAGGTGCTATCAGCCTCTCACATCTGCTGAACGACATGATCCAATCGCTGATTCTGGCGATTTATCCGCTGCTTCAGTCAGAATTTTCTCTGACATTTATGCAGATTGGCATGATAACCCTCACCTTCCAGCTCGCCTCTTCGCTACTGCAACCAGTGGTCGGCTACTGGACCGATAAATATCCGATGCCGTGGTCGTTGCCAATTGGCATGTGCTTTACCTTAAGTGGTCTGGTGCTGCTTGCGCTGGCGGGCAGTTTTGGCGCAGTTCTGCTGGCGGCGGCGCTGGTCGGTACCGGTTCATCGGTCTTTCATCCGGAATCTTCTCGCGTGGCCCGTATGGCTTCCGGCGGGCGGCATGGCCTGGCACAATCTATCTTTCAGGTCGGCGGCAACTTTGGCAGTTCCCTGGGACCCTTGCTGGCGGCGGTGATTATCGCGCCTTATGGCAAAGGCAACGTTGCCTGGTTTGTGCTTGCGGCACTGCTGGCGATCGTGGTGTTGGCACAAATCAGCCGTTGGTACTCGGCACAGCACCGAATGAATAAAGGAAAACCCAAAGCGACGATAATCAATCCACTGCCGCGCAACAAAGTGGTACTGGCAGTCAGCATTCTGTTAATCCTCATTTTCTCGAAATATTTCTATATGGCGAGCATCAGCAGCTATTACACCTTTTATCTGATGCAAAAATTCGGATTATCTATCCAGAATGCCCAGCTTCATCTGTTTGCCTTCCTGTTTGCCGTTGCGGCAGGTACGGTGATCGGCGGGCCTGTAGGGGATAAAATTGGACGGAAATATGTGATTTGGGGCTCTATCCTCGGCGTTGCGCCGTTTACGCTGATTTTACCCTACGCCAGCCTGCACTGGACGGGGGTTTTAACGGTGATTATTGGATTTATCCTCGCTTCGGCATTCTCTGCCATTCTGGTCTACGCTCAGGAGCTACTTCCGGGACGTATCGGTATGGTTTCTGGACTCTTTTTCGGTTTTGCTTTTGGCATGGGAGGTCTGGGAGCGGCAGTTCTGGGGCTTATCGCCGATCACACCAGCATCGAGTTAGTCTATAAAATCTGTGCTTTCCTGCCACTATTGGGGATGTTGACCATATTCCTGCCTGATAACCGGCATAAAGACTGATTTCATTGCAGCCAAAGGCAAACTTTGGCTGCATCGTTTTACAGTCGCCATAAGCCTTTCCTCTGTTAAACCGCCTTCTGTTTTCCGATCCGTGCTTTTTTTGCAGCTAATTCCATTTTTCTGCAAAATTCAATAATTATTCATGAACATCATCAATGAAATTGTCATAAACTATTACCTGTAATTTTGGTTTTCCCGGCCAAAAATGGACAATAACCACCAGGAAAAGGAGACGGAATGCATCACGCCACCCCGCTTATCACCACCATTGTTGGCGGCCTTGTGCTCGCCTTTATCCTCGGCATGCTGGCCAATAAACTACGTATTTCTCCTCTGGTGGGATATCTGTTAGCGGGTGTGCTGGCAGGACCATTCACTCCGGGCTTTGTTGCCGATACCAAGCTTGCGCCGGAACTGGCTGAACTGGGCGTCATTCTGTTGATGTTTGGCGTCGGTTTGCACTTTTCGCTGAAGGATTTGATGGCGGTAAAGGCCATCGCCATTCCCGGTGCGATCGCCCAGATAGCCGTGGCGACGCTGCTGGGTATGGCGCTCTCTGCCGTGCTGGGCTGGTCGTTAATGACCGGTATCGTGTTCGGTTTATGTCTTTCCACCGCCAGTACCGTGGTGTTACTGCGCGCACTTGAAGAACGGCAATTAATTGACAGTCAGCGTGGGCAAATCGCCATCGGTTGGTTGATTGTGGAAGACCTGGTAATGGTTCTGACGCTGGTGTTGCTGCCCGCAGTGGCAGGAATGATGGAACAGGGCGATGTGGGCTTTGCCACTCTTGCAGTCGATATGGGGATCACCATCGGCAAAGTGATCGCATTTATCGCCATTATGATGCTGGTAGGTCGCCGTCTGGTGCCGTGGATTATGGCACGCAGCGCGGCAACCGGTTCTCGCGAGCTGTTTACCCTGTCGGTGCTGGCGCTGGCGTTAGGGGTTGCCTTTGGTGCGGTAGAGCTGTTTGATGTCTCCTTTGCACTCGGTGCGTTCTTTGCCGGGATGGTACTGAACGAGTCTGAACTGAGTCACCGTGCCGCCCACGATACGCTGCCATTGCGCGACGCGTTTGCGGTGCTGTTTTTTGTCTCCGTCGGGATGTTGTTTGATCCGTTAATTCTGATTCAGCAACCGCTGGCAGTGCTGGCGACGCTGGCGATTATTCTGTTTGGTAAGTCGTTAGCCGCATTTTTCCTGGTGCGACTGTTTGGTCACTCCCAACGTACGGCATTAACCATCGCCGCCAGCCTGGCGCAGATTGGTGAGTTCGCGTTTATCCTGGCGGGACTGGGAATGGCATTGAATTTACTGCCGCAGGCCGGACAAAACCTGGTACTGGCAGGGGCGATCCTGTCGATTATGCTCAACCCGGTACTGTTCGCACTACTGGAGAAATATCTGGCGAAGACCGAAACGCTGGAAGAGCAGACGCTGGAAGAGGCAATCGAAGAAGAGAAGCAGATCCCAGTGGATATTTGCAACCATGCGCTACTGGTGGGTTACGGTCGTGTAGGCAGCCTGCTGGGGGAGAAATTGCTCGCCTCTGATATTCCGCTGGTGGTGATTGAGACGTCACGAACCCGTGTTGATGAGCTGCGAGAGCGCGGGGTCCGCGCAGTATTGGGCAATGCGGCGAACGAAGAAATTATGCAACTGGCGCATCTGGAATGTGCAAAATGGCTGATCCTGACGATTCCCAACGGTTATGAAGCGGGTGAGATTGTGGCATCTGCCCGCGCGAAAAATCCGGATATTGAGATTATTGCCCGCGCCCATTATGACGATGAAGTGGCGTATATCACCGAACGTGGTGCGAATCAGGTAGTGATGGGCGAGCGTGAAATCGCCCGTACCATGCTGGAACTGCTGGAAACGCCACCGGCGGGTGAGGTGGTGACGGGGTAAACGGTGGTTGCCGGATGTAAAATATGAAAAATATGTAGGCATGATAAGACGCGCCAGCGTCGCATCAGGCATCGAGAGCCAAATGCCAGATGCGGCGTGAACGCCTTATCTGGCCTACGAACCGACGATAACTTAACGATCCCAGTAAGACTCTTCCAGGCTGTCTTCACGCTCCGGCAAGCCGCGCGTTAAACGAGGTGAATGCTGGTTCAGTACCTGATAGCTCACACGGTTAGCATATTTACACACCTGCGCTAACGATGAATAAGTTAACCAGGTGAATTTATGTTTGCTGGAGTTTGGTACGTTGCTACGATGGTAGCTGTTGGCGGTAATGTCATGCAGCAACGCTGCCAATGCGCCATCCCCCGCTCCATTAGTGTTCATGATTTTTTCCGGCCCGCCCATGTACGGCGCAATGTGCGAATATACACGCAGCGGATTCTGGCAATCCTTGTGGCGCATGGCGCGGCTAAACTCATACTGGTTGAATTCCGCTATAGCGCCCGGCAGCAGCGGATGCTGGGTTTTACGTTTCGCTTCGTCTTCGGTAAAGCCCGCCATATACAAGCCGATTGGCCCGGCGGTGCACAGCACCAGATCTACCCAGTCCAGCGCCTTGTCAGATGCCAACAACGGATCGCTTTCTCCGGTCAACGCTTCGGCTTCATCTTCGTTCATCGCAAGGATAGAGACGTGGTCTTTGAGGAATTGCTGCCACCACTGCGGATTCTCGGCAATGACAAACTTAGTTCCCAGCGTCAGCACCACCGGTACGTTATATTTCTTCGCGTACTCAATGGCTTTCATGGTTGCTTCCGGCATGGGTTCACCCGGCTTGCAACGCACCAGATAAGAGGTGAGAACCAGTGCCGAGGCTCCGGCAATCACATCTTCCGGAATACTTTCAGCCCGCAGCTGGTTCATGTGGCCAGGGCTGATAGCAAAGGTACGTTCCCCGGACTCGCCAATCAGCGTAAAGCAACGACCAATCGGACCATCCACGCCTTGTAGATAGTTAAGATCGGTACGGCTGGAGGTGTTACACAGGTAACGATAGGCATAGCTGCCAATTTCAATATTGCTGCACATGACGCCCAGCAGCACCGAACGGTCGTCCGCGAGCACCGAGTAGTTGTGCATGGTGTTACCAATAGTGCCACCCGCAAACTGATGGGTAATCAGGTTTTTCTGTTTTAGTTCCTGATAAAGCGCTTCGGCTACGTCATCCTCAATCACCAGTGAATGCCCGGCGCTTAATCCATAACGCTCAATGAATTCGTCATCCACTTTCGCTTCAATATCGACCAGCGTTTGATCGATACCCACTACCCAGGCGGCGCTGGTTTCGTTTTCTGGCTGGAACTGCTGAAGCAGCGGATCGCGTGCATTTACAGGGAAGTAATGTTTGGATTTACGTTTACCGGGAAATTTCATGGTTGTTTTTACGGGTGGTTAACTGAGCGGCGAATGTTAACACAATCTGACGGGAGCGCGCGAGACGCAGCCAGTTTCAATATCAGCAGGCGGGATCGCATTTTCATGGCAGTGGTTCCTTACAATGACGTAATTTGAAAGGAGTTTTTGTATGAAGCCGGAAAACAAATCACCTGTTCTGGACCTTATTTCTGCTGGAATGAAGACCGTTGTGAATACTCTTCAGCCGGATTTACCGCCCTGGCCCGCAACGGGAACGATTGCTGAGCAACGACAGTATTACACGCTTGAGCGCCGATTCTGGAATGCGGGCGCTCCAGAAATGGCAACCAGAGCTTACATGGTTCCAACAAAATATGGGCAGGTGGAAACACGTCTCTTTTGTCCGCAGCCAGATAGCCCGGCGACGCTATTTTATTTGCATGGAGGCGGTTTTATTCTCGGCAATCTCGATACCCACGATCGCATCATGCGCCTGCTGGCAAGCTACAGCCAATGTACGGTGATTGGTATTGATTACACCCTTTCACCTGAAGCGCGTTTTCCGCAAGCGATAGAGGAAATTGTGGCTGCTTGTTGTTATTTCCACCAGCAGGCGGAGGATTATCAAATCAATATGTCCCGCATTGGCTTTGCCGGTGATTCCGCAGGTGCCATGCTGGCGCTCGCCAGTGCGTTGTGGTTGCGTGATAAACAGATCGATTGCGGTAAAATTGCGGGTGTTTTGCTGTGGTATGGGCTTTACGGATTACGGGATTCCGTGACTCGTCGTCTGTTGGGCGGTGTCTGGGATGGCTTAACGCAACAGGATTTGCAGATGTATGAAGAGGCGTATTTAAGCAACGACGCGGACCGCGAGTCGCCGTATTACTGTCTGTTTAATAATGATCTCACTCGCGAAGTTCCGCCCTGTTTTATTGCCGGGGCGGAGTTCGATCCGCTGCTGGATGACAGCCGTCTGCTTTACCAGACGTTAGCGGCGCATCAGCAGCCCTGTGAGTTCAAACTCTACCCAGGCACGCTGCACGCCTTTTTGCATTATTCACGGATGATGAAAACCGCCGACGAGGCTCTTCGCGACGGCGCTCAGTTCTTTACCGCTCAGCTTTAGCGATACGCGGCAACAAGATTAGCCATCATTTCAATATGTTCCGGCGTGGCATTAAGCGCTGGAATATATTCATATTTTTTCCCGCCGGCACCGAGGAAGACCTCACGGTTTTGCTCGGCAATCTCTTCCAGCGTCTCCAGACAATCCGCAGCAAAGCCCGGGCACATCACCTGTATATGACCTACGCCTTTTTCTCCGAGCATTTTCAGCGTTTCGTCGGTATAAGGCATCAGCCAGGGTTCCCGACCAAAGCGCGACTGAAAGGTCATCATCACTTTTTCCGGTGCCATCCCCAGTGCGGAAGCCAGTTCGCGAGTCGTTGTGCGGCAACGTTGCGGGTAATCATCGCCTTCATCTGCATAACGCTGGGGAATGCCATGATAAGAGAGCAGCAGCAGATCCGGTTCGCCATGTTTGGCAAAAGAAGCGCGTACGCTGTTCGCCAGTGCATTAATGTAATCGTGGTTATCAGCGTAATCACGAATAAACGATATCCCCGGAATGCTACGTTTGCGCGCCAGAATGCGTGCCAGTTCATCCCATACCGCACCGACCGTTGAACAGGAGTATTGCGGATAAAGCGGCAGCACCACAATATGATCTACATGCTCTGCCAGGAGTTCATCTACGGCGCTTTCCAGTGATGGCGAGCCGTAGCTCATTCCCAGCGCTACGGGCGTCTCCGGTAAACGTTGTGCCAGCGCCTGCTGTTGCTGACGGCTGTAAACCATCAGCGGCGAGCCACCTTCCATCCAGACAGAGGCATACAGCTTCGCCACACGCGGCGAGCGCAGCGGCAAAATCACGCCGCGCAGCAATGGCCACCATAACAACCGTGAGGTATCAACCACGCGTCTGTCGCTTAAAAATTGTTTCAGATAGCGTTTTACCGCTTCAGGTGTGGGGGCATCGGGCGTACCCAGGTTTGCCAGCAGGATACCGGTTTTAGTCTGACGCATTACCGCCTCTTATCGATTCAACTTGTTGATAATTGTAGCGGAAAAGTGAGGAAGAAGAACTAATTGCTGTGAGAGGTCAAATCAGAAAAAGGAATAGCGCAGATTGAGGTTTTTGTAAAAGGCCGAATGAATATCCGGCCTGAGATTGCTGATAAGTTTGCTTGTGCGGGCCTGTTCCCCTCACCCTAACCCTCTCCCCGAGGGGGCGAGGGGACTGTCCGTGCGCGCTTTCGAATTAGCCGAGGATTTTTTCCAGATCAGCGCGAACTTCAGCAACCGGCTTGGTGCCGTCAACTTTCGCGTATTTGGTATTACCCGCTTCAGCTTCTTTTGAATAGTAGCCAATCAGCGGCGCAGTCATCTGATGATATTCAACCAGACGTTTACGTACGGTTTCTTCCTGATCATCTTTACGGGTGGTCAGCTCTTCACCGGTAACGTCGTCTTTACCTTCTACTTTCGGCGGATTGAATTTAACGTGATAAACACGGCCAGACGGCGCGTGAACACGGCGACCCACGATACGGTCAACGATCAGTTCGTCCGGTACATCAAATTCCAGAACGTAATCAACATTGATGCCCGCTTCTTTCATCGCGTCTGCCTGCGGAATGGTACGCGGGAAGCCGTCCAACAGGAAACCATTACGGCAGTCTTCCTGAGCAATGCGCTCTTTAACCAGCGCGATCACCAGTTCGTCGGTGACCAGTTTGCCAGCATCCATAATGTCTTTTGCTTGTTTACCCAGCTCGGAGCCAGATTTGACCGCAGCACGCAGCATATCGCCAGTGGAGATTTGCGGAATACCATATTTCTCCATGATGAACTGAGCCTGAGTCCCTTTCCCCGCGCCCGGAGCGCCAAGCAGAATGATACGCATTGCGAAAATCCCCTTAAAATGTGTCGAATTTTTTGAAAAAGCGATAAACGATACCACCAACAGGCGATTGCCTCAAGAAAGGCACCTGAGGCTGAAACGGTTAATGGCGAGATAATTTGCGGAAAGTGCAGATGATGAAAAGAAAAATGCCGGATGACACAAAGGTCATCCGGCATGACATCAGGAAACCAGCAGCTGGTTCATACGACGAATAAACAGGTTCGGATCTTCCAGCGTGCCGCGTTCTGCCAGCAGCGCCTGATCCAGCAGCAGTTCTACCCACTCGCTGAACTTCGCTTCATCTTCAGTATCTGCCGCACGTTTCACCAGTACGTGATCCGGGTTCAGTTCGAAGATGTATTTCACTTCTGGCACTTTCTGGCCCGCCGCAGCGAACAGTTTCGCCATCTGAGTGCTCATTTCGTCCGCGTCGGTCGAAACGATCGCTGGCGTATCGGTCAGACGGTGAGTCAGACGGACATCTTTCACGCGCTCGCCGAGCAGGGCTTTCACACGGTCGATGAACGGAGTCAGTGCTTTCTCCGCTTCTTTCGCGCTCTCATCAACTTCGTCAGCCAGTTTTTCAAGCGACTCGTCAACTTTAGACACCGACTGGAACGGTTTACCGTCGAACTCAGTCAGATAGTTCATCATCCACTCATCGATGCGGTCGGAAAGCAGCAGAACTTCGATGCCTTTCTTACGCAGCAGTTCCAGGTGCGGGCTGCTCTTCGCTGCCGCATAGCTGTCTGCGGTGATGTAGTAGATTTTCTCCTGCCCTTCTTTCATGCGGGAAACGTAGTCTTCCAGAGATACGGTCTGCGCAGAAGAATCGGTATGGGTAGAAGCAAAACGCAGCAGTTTGGCGATCGCTTCCTGGTTAGCGAAATCTTCCGCCGGACCTTCTTTCAGTACCAGGCCAAACTGTTGCCAGAAGGTCTGGTATTTTTCCGCGTCGTCTTTCGCCAGTTTTTCCAGCATTTGCAGCACACGCTTGGTCAGCGCATTGCGCAGGTTACGCGTTACCGTGCTGTCCTGGAGGATTTCACGGGAAACGTTCAGCGGCAGATCGCTGGAGTCAATCAGACCACGCACGAAGCGCAGATAGTTCGGCATGAACTGTTCTGCGTCGTCCATGATGAACACACGCTGAACATACAGTTTCAGGCCGTGTTTATGATCGCGGTTCCACATATCCCACGGAGCCTGGGACGGGATGTACAGCAGGCTGGTGTACTCCTGCTTACCTTCAACACGGTTGTGGCTCCAGGTCAGCGGATCATTAAAGTCGTGGGCGATGTGTTTGTAGAACTCTTTGTACTCTTCATCGGTGATTTCCGACTTGTTACGAGTCCACAGCGCCTGCGCTTTGTTGATTTTCTCCCAGGAGATAACGGTTTCGCCGTCTTTCTCTTCGCGTTTTTCGATCTCTACCGGCAGCGCGATATGGTCGGAGTATTTGCTGATGATGGAACGCACGCGCCAGTCATCGAGGAACTCGTCTTCGCCTTCACGCAGATGCAGGGTGATTTCAGTACCACGATCTTCTTTGGTGATGTCGGCAACGGTATATTCACCTTCGCCAGCCGATTCCCAGAAGACGCCGTTTTCTGGTTTTTCGCCTGCCGCGCGAGTACGCACGGTCACTTTGTCGGCCACGATAAACGCAGAGTAGAAACCAACACCAAACTGACCGATCAGCTGGCTGTCTTTCGCCTGGTCAGAACCCAGGGATTCGAGGAATGATTTGGTACCGGATTTAGCGATAGTCCCCAGATGGTCAATCACTTCGTCGCGGGTCATCCCCACGCCGTTATCGGAGATGGTCAGCGTACGCTTGTCTTTATCGAAAGAGACACGAACGCGTAGTTCGCCATCACCTTCGTACAGGTCCGGGTTAGAGAGCGCACGGAAACGCAGCTTGTCCGCCGCATCGGAGGCGTTAGAGATAAGCTCACGCAGGAAGATTTCTTTATTGGAATAGAGAGAATGGATCATCAGGTGCAGAAGCTGTTTCACTTCTGACTGAAAACCACGAGTTTCTTGTCCTTTCATGTAGGTCTACCTCAATAATGCCATTTTAAGGTTAAAAACAGGATGTGGGAGAGATGGGGACAAGGGAGAATAATTTCAAGCGAGAGCAGGTGATCCTGCTCTCGTTTGCTTAAAAACGAATCTTATGACGCCCGGCAAGGGAGTGTGACAACGTGGTGCCGTCGACCATTTCCAGCTCGCCGCCAACCGGAACGCCATGAGCGATTCGGCTGGCTTCCACGTCATATTGCGCGCAAAGCTCGGCAATGTAGTTAGCGGTAGCTTCACCTTCAACCGTGGGGTTGGTGGCGAGGATCACTTCAGTGATTTTTTCCTCTGCCAGACGCTGTTCCAGACGATCAAGCCCGATATCATCCGGACCGATGCCGTCCAGCGGTGACAGATGCCCCATCAACACAAAATAACGACCTGAAAACTGCCCCGTCTGCTCAATGGCGTAGATGTCCGCCGGACTCTCCACCACGCAGATTTGACCGTTTTCCTGACGACGCGGATTCGAACAGATGTTACAGACTTCCTGTTCGGTGAAAGTGCGGCAATCGGCGCAGTGGCCGATTTCCGACATCGCCCGGGTGAGCGCCTGCGCCAGACGCATCCCGCCGCTACGATCGCGCTGAAGCAGCGTGAACGCCATACGCTGCGCCGACTTCGGGCCAACGCCCGGCAGACAGCGCAGTGCTTCCATAAGCTGTGTTAACAGCGGGCTGGTTTGCATCAGAACGGCATCTTAAAGCCAGGCGGCAGCTGCATTCCGGAGGATACAGAGGCCATTTTTTCTTTCTGCGTTTCTTCAATACGACGTGCTGCGTCGTTGAATGCTGCAGCCACCAGGTCTTCCAGCATCTCTTTGTCGTCTTCCAGCAGGCTCGGGTCGATCTCTACGCGACGGCAGTTGTGTGCACCGTTGATGGTCACTTTTACCAGACCTGCGCCAGATTCGCCGGTAACTTCCAGCTGCGCGATCTCTTCCTGCATTTTCTGCATTTTTTCTTGCATCTGCTGGGCTTGCTTCATCAGGTTACCCAGACCGCCTTTACCAAACATAGGTTTCTCTCTCAATCACGTTAAGGATGACGAACGTAAGCTGTGCTTACGATCAAATGGGGCGGATACTGTCTTCATCCAGCTCCGCATCGAAGAATCGACGCAGGGTCTGAATATTATTATCCGCAATAATGGACTCGCGCGCCTGCGCAAGTTTTTCTTCGTATATCGCCTGACGCCATTCCAGCGGCGTACGCACCGCGGGATTATCATCTTCAACGATAGTCAGTTCAACCGTTGAACCTTTTAACGTGCTCAACGCTTCAGCCAGTTTTTGCTGTGCACCGCGGTTGTTCAAATGCCGCTGAGAGGTGCGCAAATGCAGACATACTGCGTTGTCGCTCTCCTCTTTCCAGGCATTTAAGGCCACCTGTTCGACCAGTTTTGGTAGCGAAAGTTGGCTAACCTGTGCCGCCCACGCGTCGCGCTCAATGGCTTCTGCCGCCAGCTTCGCCGCCAGTTCCGGCGTTTTTTCATGTTCCAGCGCTTTTTTCAGCGCCTTCGGCGTGGCGACCACTTCTTTTTGCTGCATCACCGGAGTGGTCGCCTTCCAGCGATACGCTTCTTTTTTAGCTGGCGCTTTTTCCAGCGCCGATGGCACCGGACGCGCCTGAACGCGATCGGTGACCGAAGCCAGTCTTTCCAGCGCAGCGTTATTCACCGGCCGCGCGCGGGTAGCGGCTGCCGGTTCACTCTTTTTTGCTTTGGTTGCTCCCTGCACGCGCTGCAACTGCTGGCGCGCCGCCAGCACCTGGCTGGTGGTTTCCGGGAGCGGTACAGTCGGAGCCTGCTGCGGCGCTGATTGCGGTTGCGGCGGCACCTGGGTTGGCGTCATTACTGCCGTTGGTGCGACAGGTGCAAAGGACTGGCGTGGCACTTCTGGCTCAGGCAGCGGCATACGCGGATGGAATGCCAGCGCGCGCAGCAGCGTCATCTCAACGCCCATGCGGCGGTCCGGCGCATACGGTAATTCTTTGCGACCAATCAACAGCGTCTGATAGTAAAGCTGAATATCCGTCGGCGGTATGGTGCGCGCCAGTTCACGCATCCGCAGCTCGATGGCGGCCATGTCGTTGCCAAGTGCAGCAGGCGAAAGTTGTACCATCGCAATACGATGCAACAGACCGAGCATTTCCACCAGCAACGCTTCCCACTCGATACCACGGGCAGCGGCTTCATTAATCAGCGCCATTACGCGCTCGCCGTTGGCCTCGACCATCGCTTCAACCAGCGACAGCGCCTGATCGTCGTCAAGCGTACCCAGCATCGCACTGACCGCCTGGGTTGAAACCTGGCCGTCACCGCTGGCAATCGCCTGGTCGGTCAGACTTAAGGCATCTCGCAGGCTGCCTTCAGCGGCGCGCGCCAGCAATTGCAACGCCCGCGGCTCGTGAGCGATATATTCTTCGTTGAGGATGTGCTCAAGCTGATGGCGAATTTGCTCGACATCCAGCGCCTTGAGATGAAATTGCAGACAGCGTGACAAAATCGTCACCGGCAATTTCTGTGGATCGGTCGTCGCCAGCAGAAACTTAACGTGCTCCGGCGGCTCTTCAAGGGTTTTTAACAGTGCGTTAAAGCTGTGGCGCGACAGCATATGCACTTCGTCGATCAGATAAACTTTGAAACGACCACGCGCCGGAGCGTACTGGACGTTATCCAGCAGGTCGCGGGTATCTTCAACTTTGGTGCGCGAGGCGGCGTCGATTTCAATCAGATCGACAAAGCGCCCCTGCTCGATTTCACGACAGTTATCGCACACGCCGCACGGCGTCGCGGTAATGCCGGTTTCGCAGTTTAGCCCCTTCGCCAGCAGTCGGGCGATAGAGGTTTTTCCGACGCCACGGGTGCCGGAAAAAAGATAAGCATGATGAATACGCCCTAACGACAAGCCGTTCGCCAGTGCGGTCAGCACATGTTCCTGGCCGACAACGTCAGCAAAGGTTTGTGGGCGCCATTTTCGGGCTAAGACCTGATAACTCATTGGCAGGCTCTGAAACGCTGGAAGGTGGATTCACGAAGGGGTAATGCTAACACAGCCCCGTCAGAACGGCGAGGCTGAATGCACATCTTGTGCTGTCCGTAGCGTGGGCAGCACAAGACTGGCGATAATTAATGGCCCGGGAACGGGACAAGGCTGTAGCTGGTAATGCCCTGTTTTTCGAGACGCTGTTCGCCGCCGAGATCGAACAGGTTGATAATGAACGCAGCGTCAGCCACTTCACCACCCAGACGACGGATCAGTTTAACGGTCGCTTCGATAGTGCCGCCGGTTGCCAGCAGATCGTCCACCACCAGAACTTTGTCGCCCGGTTTGATGGCATCAACGTGGATCTCCAGCTGATCGGTGCCGTATTCCAGATCGTAAGTTTCACTGATAGTTTCACGCGGCAGTTTGCCCGGTTTACGGACCGGCACAAAGCCAACGCCCAGACCCAGAGCTACCGGAGCGCCAAACAAGAAGCCACGCGCTTCGGTGCCGACAACTTTGGTAATGCCCGCATTTTTGTAACGCTCAACCAGCAAGTCGATGCTGAGAGCGTAAGCTTTCGGGTCTTCCAGTAAGCTGGTGACATCGCGGAAAAGAATGCCGGGTTTTGGGTAGTCCTGAATGCTTTTGATGCTATTTTTGAGATACTCAAGCTGCTGTGCAGTCGCGGTCATAAGTGTATGCCTGCTTGTTACGGTGGTACTCACGGCGCGTTTTAAACGTATCAAAAGTAACAGTTGTTTAACCTTTGACCGCCTGCGCCTGTGCTCGAAAACGCCAGAATGTACTGGCTGTACGCAATAATTGCAACTGCGATTGTTGTGCTTCAGTGCTTTTCTTGCTTTTCATCAATCACCGGAATTCGCCACATATAGAAAAGCAAACAGGCGAGAATTACCAGCAACATGATGCGCACCCATGGCATCTGGACGAACCACAGAGAAATGGCAAACGTGAGCAAAATAAGCAAAATCGCCCGCGGTTTGACGCCGCGCGGCATCGCATGATGTTTCTGCCAGAAACGTAGATAGCTGCCAAACCATGAGCGGTACAGCAACCAGGCGTGAAAGCGCGGGGAAGAACGGGCAAAGCACCAGGCCGCCAGCAGGATAAACGGCGTCGTCGGTAATACCGGTAATACCACGCCCAGCGTACCCAGCACTACCGCCAGCCAGCCAATGATGATTAAAATGATTCGTTGCATATTGAGTGTTGTCAGCTTACAGAGTGGCTACTTTAGCATAACAATTATCATTTTCATTGAGGTCTTATCGTGAAAACCGCCCTGCTGCTGGAAAAACTGGAAGGACAGCTCGCTACGCTGCGTCAGCGTTGTGCCCCGGTGTCACAGTTCGCCACGCTAAGTGCTCGTTTCGACAGGCATCTTTTTCAGACTCGTGCGACAACACTACAGGCTTGTCTCGACGAGGCGGGCGATAATCTGGCTGCGCTTCGTCATGCAGTTGAGCAGCAACAGCTGCCGCAAGTGGCCTGGCTGGCGGAACATCTGGCGGCACAACTGGAAGCCATCGCGCGTGAAGCCTCCGCCTGGTCATTGCGCGAGTGGGACAGTGCGCCACCGAAAATTGCCCGCTGGCAGCGTAAACGTATTCAGCATCAGGATTTTGAGCGGCGGCTACGTGAGATGGTTGCCGAACGCAGAGCCCGCCTGGTGCGGGTGACCGATCTCGTGGAACAGCAAACGCTGCATCGTGAAGTGGAAGCCTATGAAGCGCGCCTGGCACGCTGCCGCCATGCGCTGGAAAAAATCGAAAACAGGCTAGCGCGCTTAACCCGCTAGCAATGGAGAGAGTATGTCACTTGAAAATGCCCCTGACGATGTCAAACTGGCTGTCGATTTGATTGTGCTGCTGGAAGAAAATCAGATCCCAGCCCGCACCGTGCTGCGCGCGCTGGATATTGTAAAACGCGATTATGAAAAGAAATTAACGCGCGATGATGAGGCGGAAAAGTGAGAAATAAATGGGGCCGCTAAATGTCCTCTAAGATTGTGGGCAAACGCAAAACTGCCTGATGCGCTACGCTTATCAGGCCTACACCGCTCCTGCAATATATTGAATTCTTGCGGTTTCGTAGGCCGGATAAGGCGGTCACGCCGCATCCGGCATGAACAACGCGCACTTTGTCAGTAATCTCGGGGCAACTAAATGTCGCCCCCTTTGGTTATTACCCAACCGCTGGTGTCGGATCGTCGCCTTTGTAGTCGCGTTTTACTTCCGTCACCTCATCGCCCTTCTCGTTGTGCAGATGCACTTCAAGCTGGTTAAAGGCAATGTTGATGTCGTTTTCACGGCACAGCTGATCGATAGTACGGTTCAGCTCATCGACAGTACGACTACGGTCACGCAGTTCACGCACATACAGACGCAGCTCATGATCCAACGTGCTGGCACCAAACGCCGTAAAGAAGACTTCCGGCATTGGTTCGTGCATCACTCTTGGGTGCTCAGTCGCCGCCTTCAGTAACACTTTACGCACTTTTTCCAGATCGGAGCCATAGGCCACGCCGAGACGGATCACCAGACGCGTAGTAGTGTCAGTCAACGACCAGTTGATCAGACGCTCGGTAACAAACGCTTTGTTCGGGATGATCACTTCTTTGCGATCGAAATCGGTAATCGTTGTTGCACGAATACGGATCTTACTTACCGTCCCCGAGAAGCTACCAATGGTTACCGTATCGCCAATACGCACCGGACGTTCGAATAGAATGATCAAACCGGAGACGAAGTTACCGAAAATTTCTTGTAAACCAAAACCAAGACCTACGGATAATGCTGCGGCCAGCCACTGGAGTTTATCCCAAGAGACGCCCAGCGATCCGAACACCGTCATCGCACCAACAGCAATAATGATGTAGTTAAGGATGGTAGTAATGGCATACGACGCGCCCTGGCGCATATTCAGTCGCGAGAGCACCAGCACTTCCAGTAAACCAGGCAGGTTGCGAATCAACGCCCAGGCCACCATTGAGGCGATAATCGCAAACAACAGACTGCCCATGGTGACGTTTTTCACCACCGCAGCGCCAGCTTCAGTGCCGTTGTAATGCCAGAGCGTGATGCTGTCGAGATAGCTGAACACGGTGATCAAATCGGACCAAATTGCCCAGAACATGACACCGAACAGCGCAAACATCAGCAACATGGTAATACGCAGCGTCTGCTGGTTAACTTGCTCCAGTGCAATGGTGGGTTCTTCCGGCGGTTCAGCACCTTCTGCGCCCTCTTTCACCAGATTCTGCCGACGCGCCAGCGCACGACGCCAGGCGATACGCCGCGCCGCTACGCTTAAGCCACGCAGTACCGTCTGGTACAGCAGGTTCCAGATGATCACCAGATAAACGGTTTCAATCCAGCGTCCTGCCAGACGCAGCGTAGTGTAGAAGTAGCCTGTAGCAGTCAGCACCATCAGCGCAATCGGGATTATCGACAGCACGGTAATGGTGACCAGTCGCATGGTGTGCGACTCTTTATCACGCCAGCTTTCGCGGCACATCGGCCATACCAGGAAGGCAATCAGCAGCAGGTTGAAGAAAATCATCGCTTGCCCCAGCACATCATCCATCAGATGCAGCGGGGAAAGTTCTGCCACCACAGACCAGAAATGGATAGGCAGCAATGCGAGACTGATGCGGACAATTTGCCGACGCCAGTGGCTGGTCTGCTGTTCCGGCATGCCGAAGTGACGTACGGCAACGCCGTTTTTCTCCAGTACCTTCCAGCACAGGCCAAACACCAGCCAGAATATCGCCAGTTTTTTGCTGAACGACCATAGCAGTTCGCTGATGTTGAGCTGCATGGTCAACAGAATCAGGCCAACCGCGAGAATAATCAGGCACACCGGCAGCGCACGGATCAGGTCGATAAGGATCGCTTTTGGTGTGTTGAGCTGGCTGTCGTTACGCAGGGAACCCACAGCGGAAGCCAGTTTTTGTTGATACGCTTTCAGCCAGCCCAGACGCCAGTGGATCAGCCCGGCAATCAACAGCAGCGGCAAACCAGCAAGGAAAGCGATAAAAACGGCGGGCCAGGCTTTTTGCCAGTTCACCGTGATTTTCATCGACTTAAATTCATCTTTCAGGCTTTGCGGGAACGCTTTGATCCAGTCCCAGTCCATTGGACGGTTACTGTTCACCCAAAAGATTTGCTGAGTCAGGATGGATTTCAGGTTTTTCGACACACTCATTAACTGCTGCTGGTTGATTTGCAGGTTAATGGCCATCATCAGCTGGTTACCCAACTGTTTGTTGAGTTGATCCAGCAATTCGCGACGCATATCAACCACTTGCAATAACGCATCGTGAACTTCGCTGTTGACTTCGTTGGTGTGACCTTCTTCCAGTTTGTTGACGAACGCATCGCTCTGGAAGAGTGCATCACGCTGCTGGTTAACTTCAAACTGTTCGAGACGCAAATCCGCGATGCGGTTGGTCATGTTTTCCAGTTCATCCGCCGAGGGCAGCGTTTGTTGTTGCTGGTAAAGGATACGAGACAACAGCAGGCTGCCCTTCAGGACGGCAATCTGCTCTTTAATATTGCGTTCCGATTGCAGCGCCCGCTCCAGCCAGTTTTTGACTTTAATGTTTTGCTGCATCAACTGATTACCGTTTTCAGTCGCGGTAATCAGACGCTGACTTAACTGCTGGTTAATTTCCAGTTCCTGCTTCACCAGCGGATTAGCCTGAATACGCGCGGCTTCATCCGGGGAGACGGCTTCCTGCGCCGTTTTTTCGGTTAAAGTCAGGCGCTTGCTGTTTACCGCTTCTTGCAACAGTTGTAACTGGTGCTCCAGACGAGCGCTGTTCGCCGTCACGTAATCACGTTGCTTTTGCAAGGTATCCTGCAAGACGGTGTTCCCTTCCAGGCTTTTACGCTGCTGGTCAATCTCCGCATTCAGCAACGCCTGCTGGGCCTGCATTAACACTTTCTGGCTGGGACGTAAGGCTGTCTCGCCGACATCAGTCCCATCCAGACGACTGCGAATTTGTTGCAGCTGCTGCGAAGCGTTATACATCGCATTTTGCACGCGTTCGGGCTGCGTCTGTAACGAAACCAGCTGGCTGTTATAAGACGCCAGATCGTTTTGTGCGTTTTGCAAATCGTCCAGCGCCTGGGCAACGCGAGTTTCCAGCTGGCGCAACGAAAGCGTGCTCAGAATTTTGCGCGTTTCTTCGTCGTTATCGACATCGCTAAGTGCTGTTAACGCCGCGGTCGCCTGGCGCATTTTTTCCGGCGCTTCAGCGACTTTTTGCCGTAGCTGAACTGTCTCTTCTTTTATGCGATCGATTTTATCGAGGGTGGCTAATGTATCTGTCAGATCCTGCTGCACCAGTTTGTCCTGAGCAGAAAGATCTTTTTGTTTATTTAGTGAGTCAAGTTGCGCCTGCAGGTCCGCTTTTGTCGGCAGATCACCATTCGATGACGCCCGCGCAAACGCCGTGTTCTGGCATAACAAGACAAAAACAAAAGCAATAAATGCTGAAAAAACAAAATGCCGTGATCGTTTGTAATACTGGAACATAGTCATGATGAATGAAGGTTTCTGAACCTGAAGAACGACCTGAAAAAGTCAAACCGCAAGAATATCACGACGCAGTGAACCAGAATAGCAACGACGAAAATGTCCAGGAAAAATCCTGGAGTCAGATTCAGGATTATTCGTTAGTGGCAGGATTACGAAGCGTGGGGCACAGGAGATACATCTCCAGTAAGATGGCAACGTAATCGCGGGCTTCTTTTTTAAGATCAAAAGATTGCGGGGCAAAGAGCCAGTTTTCCATCAGGCCGGAAATATAGCCGCGCATAATAATTGCTGCGCGACGCGTCATTAAATCCGCAGGCAACATTTTCGCTTCAATACAATGTTTTAACGTTTGTTCTATACGGTCATAACTTTCCAGACAGAGATTACGTTGTGCCTGTTGCACAACAGCCATTTCTCCGACAAATTCGCATTTGTGGAATATAATCTCCATCAATAATCGACGCCGTTCTTCTGTCACCGTGGATTCAAGAACATGAATTAATATCTCTCTTAATACTGAGAGTGGATCGCCAGGGAATTTTGCCTGATACTCAAGCTCTAGTTCACCAATATTGGATTCTGACAGTTCCCAGATCTCACTGAACAAATCCGACTTGTCTTTAAAATGCCAGTAGATTGCACCGCGCGTAACGCCAGCTGCTTTTGCAATCTCGCCCAGCGAGGTGGATGATACCCCCTGCTGTGAGAAAAGACGTAGAGCCACATCGAGGATGTGTTGGCGCGTTTCTTGCGCTTCTTGTTTGGTTTTTCGTGCCATATGTTCGTGAATTTACAGGCGTTAGATTTACATACATTTGTGAATGTATGTACCATAGCACGACGATAATATAAACGCAGCAATGGGTTTATTAACTTTTGACCATTGACCAATTTGAAATCGGACACTCGAGGTTTACATATGAACAAAAACAGAGGGTTTACGCCTCTGGCGGTCGTTCTGATGCTCTCAGGCAGCTTAGCCCTAACAGGATGTGACGACAAACAGGCCCAACAAGGTGGCCAGCAGATGCCCGCCGTTGGCGTAGTAACAGTCAAAACTGAACCTCTGCAGATCACAACCGAGCTTCCGGGTCGCACCAGTGCCTACCGGATCGCAGAAGTTCGTCCTCAAGTTAGCGGGATTATCCTGAAGCGTAATTTCAAAGAAGGTAGCGACATCGAAGCAGGTGTCTCTCTCTATCAGATTGATCCTGCGACCTATCAGGCGACATACGACAGTGCGAAAGGTGATCTGGCGAAAGCCCAGGCTGCAGCCAATATCGCGCAATTGACGGTGAATCGTTATCAGAAACTGCTCGGTACTCAGTACATCAGTAAGCAAGAGTACGATCAGGCTCTGGCTGATGCGCAACAGGCGAATGCTGCGGTAACTGCGGCGAAAGCTGCCGTTGAAACTGCGCGGATCAATCTGGCTTACACCAAAGTCACCTCTCCGATTAGCGGTCGCATTGGTAAGTCGAACGTGACGGAAGGCGCATTGGTACAGAACGGTCAGGCGACTGCGCTGGCAACCGTGCAGCAACTTGATCCGATCTACGTTGATGTGACCCAGTCCAGCAACGACTTCCTGCGCCTGAAACAGGAACTGGCGAATGGCACGCTGAAACAAGAGAACGGCAAAGCCAAAGTGTCACTGATCACCAGTGACGGCATTAAGTTCCCGCAGGACGGTACGCTGGAATTCTCTGACGTTACCGTTGATCAGACCACTGGGTCTATCACCCTACGCGCTATCTTCCCGAACCCGGATCACACTCTGCTGCCGGGTATGTTCGTGCGCGCACGTCTGGAAGAAGGGCTTAATCCAAACGCTATTTTAGTCCCGCAACAGGGCGTAACCCGTACGCCGCGTGGCGATGCCACCGTACTGGTAGTTGGCGCGGATGACAAAGTGGAAACCCGTCCGATCGTTGCAAGCCAGGCTATTGGCGATAAGTGGCTGGTGACAGAAGGTCTGAAAGCAGGCGATCGCGTAGTAATAAGTGGGCTGCAGAAAGTGCGTCCTGGTGTCCAGGTAAAAGCACAAGAAGTTACCGCTGATAATAACCAGCAAGCCGCAAGCGGTGCTCAGCCTGAACAGTCCAAGTCTTAACTTAAACAGGAGCCGTTAAGACATGCCTAATTTCTTTATCGATCGCCCGATTTTTGCGTGGGTGATCGCCATTATCATCATGTTGGCAGGGGGGCTGGCGATCCTCAAACTGCCGGTGGCGCAATATCCTACGATTGCACCGCCGGCAGTAACGATCTCCGCCTCCTACCCCGGCGCTGATGCGAAAACAGTGCAGGACACGGTGACACAGGTTATCGAACAGAATATGAACGGTATCGATAACCTGATGTACATGTCCTCTAACAGTGACTCCACGGGTACCGTGCAGATCACCCTGACCTTTGAGTCTGGTACTGATGCGGATATCGCGCAGGTTCAGGTGCAGAACAAACTGCAGCTGGCGATGCCGTTGCTGCCGCAAGAAGTTCAGCAGCAAGGGGTGAGCGTTGAGAAATCATCCAGCAGCTTCCTGATGGTTGTCGGCGTTATCAACACCGATGGCACCATGACGCAGGAGGATATCTCTGACTACGTAGCGGCGAATATGAAAGATGCCATCAGCCGTACGTCGGGCGTGGGTGATGTTCAGTTGTTCGGTTCACAGTACGCGATGCGTATCTGGATGAACCCGAATGAGCTGAACAAATTCCAGCTAACGCCGGTTGATGTCATTACCGCCATCAAAGCGCAGAACGCCCAGGTTGCTGCGGGTCAGCTCGGTGGTACGCCGCCGGTGAAAGGCCAACAGCTTAACGCCTCTATTATTGCTCAGACGCGTCTGACCTCTACTGAAGAGTTCGGCAAAATCCTGCTGAAAGTGAATCAGGATGGTTCCCGCGTACTGCTGCGTGATGTGGCGAAGATTGAGCTGGGTGGTGAGAACTACGACATCATCGCAGAGTTTAACGGCCAACCGGCTTCCGGTCTGGGGATCAAGCTGGCGACCGGTGCAAACGCGCTGGATACCGCTGCGGCAATCCGTGCTGAACTGGCGAAGATGGAACCGTTCTTCCCGTCGGGTCTGAAAATTGTTTACCCGTACGACACCACGCCGTTCGTGAAAATCTCTATTCACGAAGTGGTTAAAACGCTGGTCGAAGCGATCATCCTCGTGTTCCTGGTTATGTATCTGTTCCTGCAGAACTTCCGCGCGACGTTGATTCCGACCATTGCCGTACCGGTGGTATTGCTCGGGACCTTTGCCGTCCTTGCCGCCTTTGGCTTCTCGATAAACACGCTAACAATGTTCGGGATGGTGCTCGCCATCGGCCTGTTGGTGGATGACGCCATCGTTGTGGTAGAAAACGTTGAGCGTGTTATGGCGGAAGAAGGTTTGCCGCCAAAAGAAGCTACCCGTAAGTCGATGGGGCAGATTCAGGGCGCTCTGGTCGGTATCGCGATGGTACTGTCGGCGGTATTCGTACCGATGGCCTTCTTTGGCGGTTCTACTGGTGCTATCTATCGTCAGTTCTCTATTACCATTGTTTCAGCAATGGCGCTGTCGGTACTGGTAGCGTTGATCCTGACTCCGGCTCTTTGTGCCACCATGCTGAAACCGATTGCCAAAGGCGATCACGGGGAAGGTAAAAAAGGCTTCTTCGGCTGGTTTAACCGCATGTTCGAGAAGAGCACGCACCACTACACCGACAGCGTAGGCGGTATTCTGCGCAGTACAGGGCGTTACCTGGTGCTGTATCTGATCATCGTGGTCGGCATGGCCTATCTGTTCGTGCGTCTGCCAAGCTCCTTCTTGCCAGATGAGGACCAGGGCGTATTTATGACCATGGTTCAGCTGCCAGCAGGTGCAACGCAGGAACGTACGCAGAAAGTGCTCAATGAGGTAACGCATTACTATCTGACCAAAGAAAAGAACAACGTTGAGTCGGTGTTCGCCGTTAACGGCTTCGGCTTTGCGGGACGTGGTCAGAATACCGGTATTGCGTTCGTTTCCTTGAAGGACTGGGCCGATCGTCCGGGCGAAGAAAACAAAGTTGAAGCGATTACCATGCGTGCAACACGCGCTTTCTCGCAAATCAAAGATGCGATGGTTTTCGCCTTTAACCTGCCCGCAATCGTGGAACTGGGTACTGCAACCGGCTTTGACTTTGAGCTGATTGACCAGGCTGGCCTTGGTCACGAAAAACTGACTCAGGCGCGTAACCAGCTGCTTGCAGAAGCAGCGAAGCACCCTGATATGCTGACCAGCGTACGTCCAAACGGTCTGGAAGATACCCCGCAGTTTAAGATTGATATCGACCAGGAAAAAGCGCAGGCGCTGGGTGTTTCTATCAACGACATTAACACCACTCTGGGCGCTGCATGGGGCGGTAGCTATGTGAACGACTTTATCGACCGCGGTCGTGTGAAGAAAGTTTACGTCATGTCAGAAGCGAAATACCGTATGCTGCCGGATGATATCGGCGACTGGTATGTTCGTGCTGCTGATGGTCAGATGGTGCCGTTCTCGGCGTTCTCCTCTTCTCGTTGGGAGTACGGTTCGCCGCGTCTGGAACGTTACAACGGCCTGCCATCCATGGAAATCTTAGGCCAGGCGGCACCGGGTAAAAGTACCGGTGAAGCAATGGAGCTGATGGAACAACTGGCGAGCAAACTGCCTACCGGTGTTGGCTATGACTGGACGGGGATGTCCTATCAGGAACGTCTCTCCGGCAACCAGGCACCTTCACTGTACGCGATTTCGTTGATTGTCGTGTTCCTGTGTCTGGCGGCGCTGTACGAGAGCTGGTCGATTCCGTTCTCCGTTATGCTGGTCGTTCCGCTGGGGGTTATCGGTGCGTTGCTGGCTGCCACCTTCCGTGGCCTGACCAATGACGTTTACTTCCAGGTAGGCCTGCTCACAACCATTGGGTTGTCGGCGAAGAACGCGATACTTATCGTCGAATTCGCCAAAGACTTGATGGATAAAGAAGGTAAAGGTCTGATTGAAGCGACGCTTGATGCGGTGCGGATGCGTTTACGTCCGATCCTGATGACCTCGCTGGCGTTTATCCTCGGCGTTATGCCGCTGGTTATCAGTACTGGTGCTGGTTCCGGCGCGCAGAACGCAGTAGGTACCGGTGTAATGGGCGGGATGGTGACCGCAACGGTACTGGCAATCTTCTTCGTTCCGGTATTCTTTGTGGTGGTTCGCCGCCGCTTTAGCCGCAAGAATGAAGATATCGAGCACAGCCATACTGTCGATCATCATTGATACAACGTGTAATCACTAAGGCCGCGCAAGCGGCCTTTTTTATGCATAACCTACGAACATTAAGGAGTAATTGAACCACCAACTCAGGATCTCATACGAAAACCAGTATTAACCACGGATAAAATTCATAAAAAATACTGATTGTTAGTTAATTTATATTAAGTAGCGCTAATAGATTTAATAATCCATAATCATTTAGAGGCTATTCTTAATTATTTGCGGTAATTCTTTATTCATTCCTCGGTTATTACGTCATATTCAGAGCAATCCTGGTATTAGTGTCACCAATGTCATCTGGCGATAATCCTGAAATGTTATAAACTGTTCGAGCAAACTGCTTTTACCTGCTGCGGGTTGGTGCTAGTATGAAAAAGTGAGTCCTGTCCCGCTTCCTTCCTAATTGTAATTTTTCGTAATAATGCGATGAAAACCTGCAAAGAGTGGCTTATAGTTAAGCTAACAAACGAGAGGGCAAGTCCAGGTCAGTAAGTTTTTTCCATCCCGAAAGGTGTCCGTTAGTTCAACCGCTAAGAAGGGGACGCGTTATGGATGAATACTCACCCAAAAGACATGATATCGCACAGCTTAAGTTTCTCTGTGAAACCCTGTATCATGACTGCCTTGCAAACCTTGAAGAAAGCAATCATGGCTGGGTTAACGACCCAACCTCGGCGATCAACCTCCAGTTGAATGAACTGATTGAGCATATTGCGACCTTCGCACTTAATTACAAAATTAAGTATAATGAAGACAATAAGCTCATTGAGCAGATCGACGAATATCTGGATGACACCTTTATGTTGTTCAGTAGTTATGGTATTAATATGCAGGATCTTCAGAAATGGCGGAAGTCAGGTAATCGACTATTCCGTTGTTTTGTCAATGCGACGAAAGAGAATCCTGCGAGTTTATCTTGTTAGAATTATTACAACCATGGGTAGAAGTATGTCCGAAAAACCTTTAACGAAAACCGATTATTTAATGCGTTTACGTCGTTGCCAGACAATTGACACGCTGGAGCGTGTTATCGAGAAAAATAAATACGAATTATCAGATAATGAACTGGCGGTATTTTACTCAGCCGCAGATCACCGCCTCGCCGAATTGACCATGAATAAACTGTACGACAAGATCCCTTCCTCAGTTTGGAAATTTATTCGCTAATAAATAATTCGCTTTCGGAGCTATAACCGGCTGTTTATTAAGAATTTTATACTTTTTCGCCATGAAAACATACCCTATGTGATCTTTATCACACAGATGTAATGGGAACGTTCTCTTCACTGACTTTTCGTCTTACTGTGTTGCCGCATTTTCAGCAACCGGAGGTCAGTAATGAGCACAGAAAAAGAAAAGATGATTGCTGGTGAGTTGTATCGCTCGGCAGATGAGACGTTATCTCGCGATCGCCTGCGCGCTCGTCAGCTTATTCACCGATACAATCATTCCCTGGCGGAAGAGCACACATTACGCCAGCAAATTCTCGCTGATCTATTCGGTCAGGTGACAGAGGCTTATATTGAGCCAACGTTTCGCTGTGACTATGGCTATAACATTTTTCTCGGTAATAATTTTTTCGCCAACTTCGATTGCGTGATGCTTGATGTCTGCCCTATTCGCATCGGTGATAACTGTATGTTGGCACCAGGCGTTCATATCTACACGGCAACACATCCCATCGACCCTGTAGCACGTAATAGCGGTGCTGAACTGGGGAAACCCGTCACCATCGGTAATAACGTCTGGATTGGCGGACGCGCGGTCATTAACCCTGGTGTGACCATTGGTGATAACGTCGTGGTAGCCTCAGGTGCAGTTGTCACAAAAGATGTCCCGGACAACGTTGTCGTGGGCGGTAATCCAGCCAGAATAATTAAAAAATTGTAATCGGTTTTTCGCAACTGTTATGCAAAATTGTGGTAGATCTGTTACTTCCCCTCTACTATTCCCACGTTAAAATAGGGTGTTCCCTGGAAAGTTGCAGATACCACGAAGGCAAACGATGACCGAAATACAACGCCTGCTGACCGAAACGATTGAGTCTCTGAATACCCGCGAAAAACGCGACAACAAACCCCGCTTTAGTATCAGTTTTATCCGTAAACATCCGGGGCTGTTTATCGGTATGTACGTTGCTTTTTTTGCCACCCTGGCGGTGATGTTGCAGTCCGAAACGCTGTCAGGCTCTGTCTGGCTACTGGTTGTATTATTTATCCTGCTTAATGGTTTCTTCTTTTTCGATGTCTACCCACGCTACCGCTATGAAGATATCGACGTGCTGGATTTCCGCGTTTGCTATAACGGCGAATGGTACAACACGCGCTTTGTACCTGCCGCGCTGGTTGAAGCCATCTTGAACTCTCCGCGTGTCGCGGATGTTCATAAGGAACAACTGCAAAAAATGATCGTCCGTAAAGGTGAACTGTCTTTTTACGATATTTTTACCCTCGCTCGCGCCGAATCAACATCTTAAGTTAGGGTTACATACCAGGCGTAAAGCTCTGCGCCTGGTCAAATGACAATGATCGTTTCCACCCATCACTTCATGAAATACCAGCTCTACCTCCTTATCTCCAGCCAGCCTTTTTCCACAATCAGATATACTTTCCCTACACTGTGTTAATAAGGATATGCTGGTGAGAACACGACATCTGGTCGGCCTTATTTCGGGAGTACTGATTCTTTCAGTATTGCTGCCTGTCGGCTTAAGCATCTGGCTGGCCCATCAGCAGGTAGAAACATCGTTTATTGAAGAGCTGGATACCTATTCCTCCCGCGTCGCTATTCGAGCCAATAAGGTGGCGACACAAGGGAAAGATGCGCTGCAGGAGCTGGAAAGATGGCAAGGCGGGTAATGACTCCAACTTATTGATAGTGTTTTATGTTCAGATAATGCCCGATGACTTTGTCATGCAGCTCCACCGA
>NZ_JAVUPQ010000025.1:0-50903 GCF_032029835.1 Escherichia sp. AM3
CTGATAGAAACAGAAGCCACTGGAGCACCTCAAAAACACCATCATACACTAAATCAGTAAGTTGGCAGCATCACCGAGTCAGTTTATTGCAGCGAAAAGGATGGAGAACAATTTTTGCTGACCGCGCCAGCGCATACGACAGTAGACAGTTTTGGTGCTGACGATGGTTTTATGGCGGGCCTGGTATATAGCTTTCTTGAAGGATACAGTTTCCGCGACAGCGCCCGTTTTGCGGTAGCCTGCGCGGCAATTTCGCGCGCCAGCGGCAGCTTAAACAACCCTACCCTGTCTGCCGATAACGCGCTTTCATTAGTGCCAATGGTGTAACAATGTTGCCGGATTCGACGCTTGACCGCATCTTATCCGGCTCATAAATTGCGCACTACGCTAAACCAATAAAGAATCCTGCAATAGTAGCACTCATCAGGTTAGAAAGTGTCGCCGCCGCCAGCGCGCGTAAACCAAGTTGGGCGATTTCCGGCGCACGGTGTGGCGCAACCGCAGAAAACGCCCCCACCACCACCCCGATAGAACCAAAGTTAGCGAAACCGCACAACGCGAAAGAAATAATCGCCACGGTTTTAGCATCCAGAGTGCCACCCGTTTGCAGATATGGCGAGAAATTGAGATAAGCGACAAATTCATTGATCGCCAGCTTCTGCCCAATCAAACTCCCGGCAAGATTTGCATCACTCCAGTCAACCCCCATCACCCACGCCAATGGGGCCAACAGGTAACCTAAAATGGACTCCAGCGAGGCATGTGCAAAACCAAACCAGCCGCCAACGCCGCCGATAATACCATTAATTAACGCAATGATGGCGACAAATGCCATAACAACTGTCGCTACACCGGCGGCGATTTTCAGCCCGGTCATTGCCCCTGTCGCAGCGGCTTCAATAATGCTTTTTGGCGGTGTTTCGGTGAAAGAGAGGTTATTAAAGGAAACCTGCGAAGATTCCGTAGCCGGGCTTAACAGGCGGGCAAACAAGATCCCGCCTGGGATCGCCATTAACGATGCCGCCAGCAAATATTCCACAGGTACGCCCAGGGCGGCGTAACCAATCATTGTCGAACCAGCAATCGAGGCCATGCCACTACAAATCGCTGTAAATAATTCATTGCGATTCAGACGATCGATAAAGGGTTTGACGATCGCCGGAATTTCGTTTTGCCCGAGGAAAATGGTGGTGACCGCGACGAATGACTCAATCTTGCTGATATTTAATGCTTTCTGGAATATACCGCCGAGAATGCGAATTAAAATCCCCATCACACCGATGTAGTAGAGAATACTCACCAGTGCAGTGACGAAGATAATTGCCGGTAATACCCTGAAACCAAAGATAAATCCTGCGCCATCAAACAGCGTGTCCATTTTCGGCCCGACCAGCGAACCGAAGATAAATGCGCTACCCGCGTCGCTGTACGCCATCACTTTATGCACGCCAAAAGCGACTTTTTCAGCGACCCAACGCCCTGGCGGTAACCAAAGCATAATCCCGCCAATCACGACCTGTAACACTAACGCCGCGCCAACGGTACGCAGGCTGATCTTCTTCTTGTTTACTGACAGCAAAAACGCAATCGTCAGCAATACCACCATTCCCAGAACACTTCTCATGACATCCATAGTTATTATCTCTTCATGTCATATTGGGCGACGGCTTTCTGCCCATCAGAAATAGCCGGGCTTGGATCTTGCGATACTGACCCGGCTTGTTATCAACACTTAATGGGTTTTGATGTAGCCGCGCACGCACTCTTCGACTAAGCCCCAGAACCAGTCGGTATCAATAGTGATGCCGACTTTGGTATTAGCGGGCTTGCCAAGAACGCCCAGCTCGTCGCAGACGGTACGCCCATAGCAAGGGCCACTGTTGACGTCCACTTCGACGTACATCTCCTGGGTTTTAATGCCATCAGGGTAAATCAGATAACCGATGCAGGTGGCGTCGTGCACCGGGCCGCCAGCCAGGCCGTAGTTTTCGAACTGCGTTTTGAGAGTGAAGTTCATGATGTCGCTGAACAGCTCTCCGGCAGGGCCGCCTGCCCTTTCCATCCGTGCAATCACGTCCGGGGTGCAAACGGTCTGGTTGGTGAGATCGAGGCCCATCATCACTAATGGAACGCCGGAGGTGAACACCACGCGGGCTGCTTCCGGATCAGCAAAGATGTTGAACTCGGCAGATGGCGTGAAGTTGCCTGTACCGTAAGCGCCGCCCATTAGCACAATTTCACGGATTTTGGGCAGGATCGCGGGTTGCATACGCATTGCCACCGCGATATTTGAAAGCGGACCAACCGGCACCAGAGTGATATCGCCATCGCTTGCCATCAGGGTATCAATGATGTATTTCACCGCGTGGGTACTTTCTGCCTGGCGGGTCAGCGGCTCGAATACCGGGCCATCCAGTCCGGTTTCACCGTGAATATTATCGGCAACGATTTGTTTACGCATAATGGGTTGCGGCATCCCCGCATAAACCGGAACATTAATCTCCAGTTTCTGGCAAACATTCAGGCCATTAATTAATGTTTTATCAAGCGTCTGATTACCCGCTACAATAGTGATGCCTAATAAATCTATTGCCGGATGTTTCGCTGCCATCATCATTGCAATAGCATCATCATGACCCGGATCACAATCCAGAATAATTTTTCTCTTTTCCATTGTTTATTTCCTCTGTTTCCAGTTGCGTTATTTTTTCTACAGCAAAGAAAATTCGACCGGGCCGATGATTGAATCTTACCAACCGCGTACGTATGCTAAATATGAGAAATCTCATAGCGGATAAACATCGTGAAAGAAATCCACAATAATGATCTTAAGCAGCAATTGATGAGTGAATCCGCGTTTAAGGATTGCTTTTTAACGGATGTTTCAGCCGATACGCGGCTGTTTCATTTTTTAGCGCGTGACTACATTGTGCAGGAAGGGCAACAGCCGTCCTGGCTGTTTTATCTGACGCGAGGCCGCGCCAGGCTTTACGCCACGCTTGCTAATGGTCGCGTGTCGCTAATCGATTTCTTTGCCGCCCCCTGTTTTATTGGTGAGATTGAGTTAATCGACAAAGACCATGAACCGCGTGCGGTGCAGGCTATTGAAGAGTGTTGGTGCCTTGCGCTCTCTATGAAACATTACCGCCCGCTGTTATTAAACGACACGCTATTTTTACGAAAACTCTGCGTCACCTTAAGTCATAAAAATTATCGTAATATTGTTTCTTTAACTCAGAATCAATCATTTCCGTTAGTTAATCGCCTGGCAGCTTTTATATTACTCTCGCAGGAAGGTGATCTTTATCACGAAAAGCATACGCAAGCGGCAGAGTATTTAGGCGTTTCTTATCGACATCTTTTATATGTTCTCGCGCAATTCATTCACGACGGTTTATTAACTAAAAGCAAGAAAGGGTATCTCATTAAAAACAGAAAGCAGTTGTCGGGACTGGCGCTGGAGATGGACCCGGAGAATAAATTCTCCGGGATGATGCAGTAAAAATTATTTGCAATAGCGCGATTGCCGGATGCAACGCTTAATACGTTTTATCCGGTCTACAAATCGAGCATTACGCCAGACCAATAAAGAACCCGGCAATAGTCGCACTCATCAGGTTGGAAAGCGTTGCTGCTGCCAGCGCCCGTAAACCAAGCTGGGCGATTTCTGGAGCACGTTTTGGCGAAATAGCCGAAAATGCGCCAACGACAACACCGATAGAACCAAAGTTAGCAAAACCACAAAGCGCAAAGGAGATAATCGCAATGGTTTTCACTTCCAGCGTGCCGCCCGTTTGCAGGTATGGGGAGAAACTCAGGTAAGCGACGAATTCGTTAATCGCCAGTTTCTGCCCAATCAGGCTACCCGCAAGATTGGCATCACTCCAGTCCACACCCATGATCCACGCCAGCGGTGCCAGCACATAGCCAAAAATACTTTCCAGAGAGGCATTGGCGAAACCAAACCAGCCACCAATTCCGCCGATAATGCCGTTGATCAGCGCAATAATTGCGACAAACGCCATTACCACCGTCGCTACACCAGCGGCGATTTTCAGCCCAGTCATCGCACCGCTCGCCGCCGCTTCGATAAAGCTTTTTGGCGGCGTTTCGCTGAACGCCAGATTTTCAAATGTGACCTGCGAAGGCTCGGTGGCCGGGCTAAGAATACGTGCAAACAAAATACCACCTGGGATCGCCATCAGCGATGCCGCTAACAGGTAGTCAATTGGTACGCCCATTCCGGCATAACCAATCATCATCGAACCAGCAATGGACGCCATCCCGCTACAAATTGCGGTAAACAACTCGTTGCGATTCATGCGATCGATAAACGGTTTAACGATCGCCGGGATCTCATTTTGCCCGAGGAAAATAGTTGTGACTGCGACAAAAGATTCGATTTTGCTGATGTTAAGAGCTTTCTGGAAAATGCTGCCAAGGATGCGAATCAGCAGCCCCATCACGCCAATGTAGTACAGCAGACTGATGAGCGCAGTAACGAAAATAATCGCCGGAAGTACGCGAAAGGCGAAGATAAAACCCGCACCGTCAAACAGGACATCCATTTTCGGCCCAACCAGCGAACCAAAAATGAAGGCGCTACCGGCATCACTGTAAGACATCACTTTATGAACGCCTAATGCCGCCTGTTCTACTGCCCATTTTCCCGGTGGGAAGTAGAGCATGATGCCACCAATAGCGATTTGCAGCAGCAGTGCGGCTCCAACCGTACGCAAACTGATGCTCTTTTTATTCACTGACAACAGAAATGCTATTGCCAGTAACACCACCATCCCCACAACACTTCTCATTATGTCCATAATGATTTTCCCTTCATGCCAGTAAACCCGGCGTCAGCGCCAGGTTTTGGTATGTTTGATGAGTACGGGCGACGGCTTTCTGCCCGTCAGAAATTAACCCGCGAGACGCTGGTATTCTTTGGCAATTTCACTCGCCAGAATGGCGTTGTTGAACACCAGCTGGATATTGGATTTCAGGCTGTCACCGCCGGTCAGTTCAGCAACGCGCGCCAGCAGGAACGGTGTACTTTCTTTACCAATAACGCCCTGCTCTTCGGCTTCGGCGACGGCTTGATCTATGGCTGCATTGATAGATTCCTCCGGCATCGCAAACTGTTCCGGGATCGGGTTCGCTACCACGAGGCCACCGTTCAGCCCGCTTTGCCATTTCACCGCCATTGCACGGGCAATTTCACTGGCGCTGTCGAGACGAATGCTGACGTCAAACGAGCTGGTACGGCAGAAAAACGCAGGCAGCGCTTTAGTCTGATAGCCAATTAACGGCACACCGAAGGTTTCTAAATACTCAGTGGTTAATCCTAAATCGAGAATAGATTTCGCCCCGGCACAAACAACGGTGACATTAGTATTTGCCAGTTCTTGCAAATCGGCAGAAATATCGAAGGTATGTTCCGCCCCGCGATGCACACCACCAATTCCCCCGGTGGCAAATACTTTAATTCCGGCAAGCGCCGCAATAATCATCGTTGAAGCCACAGTGGTTGCGCCATTTTTTCCGGCGGCAACAACAAAAGGTAAATCGCGACGACTAACTTTGGTCACGTTATGCCCTTCACGACCCAGTAATTCAATTTCTTCTTTACTTAAACCCACTTTCATCACGCCGCCAATAATGGCGATAGTGGCAGGTACTGCGCCCTGTTTACGAATAGTTTCTTCTACTTCAATTGCGGTCTGGGCATTTTGTGGGAACGGCATCCCGTGAGAAATAATGGTCGATTCCAGCGCCACAACCGGTTTTTTGTTTTTTAAAGCTTCCTGCACTTCCGGGGAAATTTGTAATAATTCAGGGGAAATTTTTAATTTAGACATTCTGCGTTCTCCACTAACGATATAACGTTGGCAATCGATAAATCGGGGTTATTGGTGTATTCACAGGAGAGCGCCATTGACGAACATCCCTGTGCGAAACGAACAGATTCGGCAAACGGCATTCCGTCTACCCAACACGAAGCAAGTCCCGCCATCATGGCATCGCCCGCTCCGGTAACATTAATAACATTGGTTTTGATCGGCGCAGACCAGCCATTTTCACCTCTGATATCGCTGTAATAAACGCCGTCGCCGCCCATGCTCAATACCAGTCGGTTCAGGCCATGTTGATGGAACCAGGCAGCAACTTTTGCCACATCGTCACGCCCTGACAGCGCAATCCCACTCAGGGTTTCCGCTTCAAGGCGGTTTGGCTTCAGAGTGTGGATCTGATTTAGACGGTCGCGCACTTTGACACATTTCCATGCGGAAACCGGATCGACAAATACGGGTACGTTGGCGGCATTATCCAGAATCCATGCCAGTGCCTCTTCACTGATATTACAGTCCGCAACAATGACCTTTGCCCTCTGAATAAATTCACGGTGCTGTGCGAGATATTCAGCTGTAATAGCGTTGCTAATATTCATGTCATTTATAGCAACCAGCATTTCACCGGTATTATCGAGTAATGATAAATAACTAGACGTATTTTCTCCCGGCACAATCAGGCATTTATCGACATAAACGCCAGATTGATTGGTTTGCGTTAGCAGCGATTGACCATAAAAATCACTGCCTACTGCGCTCAGTAGCCAGGCTTTGTTACCCAGCAACGCCAGGTTTTGTGCAATATTGCGCCCTACTCCACCAGGCGTAAATTTTATTTTACCTGGATTTGAATCCGCATAATTTAATGATTCATGTGAATATCCGGCGACATCAATATTCGCCGAACCTATAATTACGACATAATCCTTTTCGCGCATAGCACGTCCTCTGGTAAAAAATTACCAACCCTGTCAATCCACAAGAATATAGATACTGCAAAGACGGTTTAAACATGTGTTCATATTTAAACATGTGCTCATAGTATGCATGTTTTACGTAAAGTAAATTACCGCCAGAGAGGCTAAATGGGCAGATTTGAGCAGGCTCACAAAATGCGATTAAATGCCTGAATTACAAAAGCGAGGAATTTGTGACGGGATGCACAGAACAGGAACAATAAAAAAGGGCAGAAAATAATCTGCCCTTGAGGAAATAACCTTAGTGTTTGATGAACGTTTCAAGTTTCTACTGAAAGATAAAACCATTTAAATTCATAAAATTACATTCACAAGCTGGTCATTCCCTTTGCGCTCATCCAATGATACAGGGCAGGAAATTTCTGCCCTGTAACACACCTTTTATTACGCTGCTTTCGCTACTGCGTCCACTTCCGGACGTTTCAGGAAGGCATAGGCCAAACCCGCCACCAGCGTACCGGCAATAATTGCTACCAGGTAACCCAGTACCGGCGTAATAGCGCCAGGGATCAGCAGAACAAACAGACCACCGTGTGGTGCCATCAGTTTCGCACCAATCGCCATTGAGATTGCGCCAGTCAGCGCACCACCCACGATACAGCACGGCAGCACACGCATCGGATCACGAGCAGCAAACGGAATTGCACCTTCCGAAATGAAGCACAGTCCCAATACCAGAGCGGCTTTGCCACCTTCCTGCTGCGCTTTGTCGAATTTGCGACGCGCCACCATTGTTGCCAGACCCATTGCCAGCGGTGGCACCATACCTGCCGCCATAATCGCCGCCATCGGGCCATAGGTTTGAGTACTCAGCAGACCCACACCGAATGCGTACGCTGCTTTGTTTACCGGACCGCCCATGTCAGTACACATCATGCCACCGAGGATCGCCCCCAGCAGAACCGCATTCGCAGTCCCCATGGTCTGCAGCCAGTGAGTCAGCCCTTCGAGAATGCCAGCAACCGGTTTACCGATCAGGTAGATCATCGCCAGACCGACCACCAGACTGGAAATTAGCGGAATGATCAGGATTGGTTTCAGCGCCTCCATACTCTGTGGCAGTTTCAGTTGCGTACTGATTAACTTCGCAATGTAACCAGCCAGGAAGCCCGCAATAATACCGCCAATGAAGCCAGAACCGGTGCTGACCGCCAGCATACCGCCAATCAGACCCGGCGTGAGGCCCGGACGATCGGCAATGGAAAAGGCAATATAACCTGCCAGTACCGGCACCATCAGCGCAAAGGCTGAACCACCACCAATCTGCATCAGCGCCGCTGCCAACGTACCCGGCTCTTTAAACGCTTCGATACCAAAAGCAAAAGAAAGCGCGATACACAGACCACCAGCAACGACCATCGGCAGCATGTAAGAGACGCCCGTTAGCAAGTGACGATAAGCGCCTGCACTCTCTTTCTTACCTTCAGTGGTCGCCGTTTGAGCTTTGCCCGCCGGTTCATACGGCGTTGCTTCAGCAACCGCTTTATCCAGTTCCTGCGCGGTTTTCTTCAGCGCCAGACCGGTAGAGGTACGATACATCGGTTTACCAGCAAATTTCGCCAGATCCACTTCGATATCTGCCGCCACAATCACCAGATCCGCTGCGGCTACTTCCTCGGGAGTGATTGCATTACCCGCGCCAACAGAACCACGGGTTTCAACTTTCACCCACCAGCCACGTTTTTTCGCTTCGGTTTCAATGGCTTCAGCCGCCATAAAGGTGTGTGCTACGCCAGTCGGGCAAGCAGTCACCGCAACTACGCGTTTCGGACCGCTGGCGGCAACCGGTGCTGTCGCAGTGACCGGCGCAGTGTAAGGTTTCGCATGGCCTTTGGCTTCACTCAGGAACAGCTCAGGGTGCGCAACTGCCCGGGAAATATCACCCAGCCAGACATTTTTACCGTTCAGCGCGCTGTCATTCGGGATGGAATCACCGAGAACAATCGCCATTTCAGCGTCGTTCGGATTGTCGATGATTTCCAGTTTTGCTTTTCGCGCCGCCGCGCCCAGCAGGGTCTTCGCCATATAGGCTCGTGCCTGACCGAGATTAGCGTCAATAATCAGCAGCGTTTTCATTATGCCTCTCCTGCTGTCAGTTAAAAGGTTGTAAGTCGACGCGCGCCATCATTGCGGCCAACTGCGGACGATCGGTAATACCCACATTGCTTTGACTTACCGCCAGGGCTGCAACAGCTGTCGCCAGACGCAGTGTGTGTTCACTGGATTCACGCATCAGCAAGCCATAAATCAGGCCACCAACCATAGAATCCCCTGCGCCAACGGTGCTTACGACATCGACTGACGGTGGTTTGGCGATCCATTCGCCGGAGGCATTAACCCAAAGCGCGCCTTCGGCACCCAGTGAAATAACAACATGCGCGATACCTTGTTCACGCAGCGCATGCGCAGCTTCAATCACATCTTTCATTTCAGGCAGTTTACGGCCTGCCCAGATTTCCAGCTCGCGGCGGTTAGGTTTCACCAGCCACGGTGCCGCTTTCAAACCTGCTACTAACGCTTCACGGCTACTATCAAAGATAATGCAAGGACACTGACTACGCAGGCGAGTCATCCAGTCGGTGAACGCTTCCGGGCTGACGCCTGACGGTAAGCTTCCGCTGACACAGACCATATCGAACTGACCGAGCCAGCTCAGAGAATCAGTCACAAAGCGTTCCCAGTCGGCGGGGGTGACTTCAAAACCCGAGAAGTTGAAGTCGGTCACTTCGCCGTCTTTTTCCGTCAGCTTAACGTTAATTCGAGTGCGCCCCTGTACAACCTGGAAACGGTTGGCAATGCCCAGCTCGCTGAACAGTTGCTGAAAACCATCCTGATTGTCTTTACCGAGGAAGCCGCCAACGGTGACATCAATTCCCAGGTCTTTTAATACTTTGGCCACGTTGATGCCTTTACCCGCCGCATGCAGACCGGTGGTTTTCACCAGGTTCACTTCGCCGCGTTCAATTTCCGGGCAGAAACCAACAAGGTCATAAGCCGGATTAAGGGTGATAGTAGCAACACGTCTGCTCATTATGCGCCCTCCCCAAGACCAGCAGCGATAGCGTCGCCGATTGCTTTCAGCGCCTGTTCAGCATCTGCACCCTGGGCGGTAAAGCGTAGGCGATGACCTTTCTTAACGCCAAGTGCCACAACTTTCATCAGACTACGTCCGTTTGCCGGTTTGCCGGTGCCATCAAGGTTTGTCACGGTAATATCACTGTTAAATTGTTTAATGGTATTGACCAGCATGGTACCTGGACGAGCATGCAGGCCGTGTTCATTGCGCACCACAAACTCCGCGCTTAACACGTCGTCGGTCGGCGCATCATCGCTGGTCAGCAGCGCCAGCAACGTTGCCGCATCCGCTTTCAGCAAGCGGTCAGCTTTATTGTCGAGCAACAAATCAGCGAGACGCTTAAGAACCGCGAGGGGCTGATCGTCATTCATCGCCACACTCACCAGCATGGCTGCCGTTTCGCCGTCCACATCAAAAGCATTTGCCGCACGGCTTACCGCAATCGCGCTACGCAGATTGCCTTCGGCGCTATCGCTCAGCCAGATACCCTGTCCGAGGTTCAGCGGTTGTTCATTGATGGCTTTGGTGACGAAAGTGGCGTCAACTGCCCCCGCCTCTTTCAGACGCGCAGCGTTCAGCGCCTGAAGAGTCAGCAGATCGCTGGCGACGATATCCAGCGTCAGCATTTCGTTGTCGAGCTTCAGCTGCTCACTCTGCTTTTCGCCCATCAGCAATGCGCGAAGTTCTTCTGCTGTTGTTGCTGACTTCAGTTGTTCAGCAACGGAATCATCGCTCAGTACGTGGGTCAGCTGGCGTAGCAGGCCCAGATGTTCATCCGAGCTGGCAGCAATACCGATCGCCACGTACGCTACCTGACCGTCACCCCAGGTGACGCCTTCCGGGAACTGAAATACCTGAACGCCCGTTTTCAGCACCTGATCGCGGGTGTCGGTGGTGCCGTGTGGAATAGCAATACCATTGCCGAGGAACGTTGAGGTTTGCTGCTCGCGCGCCAGCATGCCATTGACGTAGCCTTCTGCTACATTACCGGCATGCACCAGCGCCGCAGCGACCTGGCGAATCGCCTCTTCTTTGTCTCCGGCCTTTTCGCCCGGATGGATGTCCTGTACGGATAACTGGAACATAGTTCTCCTCTCTTGCTGAATTGAAACGATTCAGCCTCTATGAGAAAAAAAGCGCCAACCTGGCTTAGGGTTAAAGACAAGATCGCGCTGAAACGTTTCAAGAAAGCATAATACTTCTGTTTCAGCACGCAAGGAAAGCCGTAAAGTTATGAGCAAAAGTTTGATGTGCTGCACAATTTTTTGCCATTTTTCCTAATTGCTGATGGGAAAATCCGTTATCAGCAATTTCATTTCAGCAGCGTCAGCAGCCAATCAGCAACAGTGAAATGGCATTTTGATTATTCGTGGCGCTTTTGATTTCGCTGTCTGTTTATTTTCTGACAAGCAGCGTAAACTCCGCGTCTTCCTCTTCCAGTGATCGACCAGCATGCATAACTCCCCCGCAGTCTCCAGCGCGAAATCGTTTGACCTGACCTCGACGGCGTTTTTAATCGTTGCCTTTCTCACCGGTATTGCGGGCGCTCTGCAAACCCCGACACTCAGTATTTTTCTTACCGATGAAGTACATGCCCGTCCGGCGATGGTGGGATTCTTCTTTACCGGCAGCGCTGTCATTGGGATTCTGGTAAGTCAGTTTCTCGCCGGGCGCTCTGATAAGCGCGGCGATCGCAAATCGCTGATTGTCTTTTGCTGCCTGTTAGGCGTGCTGGCCTGCACCCTTTTTGCCTGGAATCGCAACTACTTTGTTTTGCTATTCGTTGGCGTCTTTCTTAGCAGCTTTGGCTCGACCGCTAACCCGCAAATGTTTGCCCTTGCCCGTGAACATGCCGACAAAACCGGACGTGAGGCGGTGATGTTCAGTTCTTTTTTACGCGCTCAGGTTTCACTGGCATGGGTCATTGGCCCACCGCTGGCTTATGCCTTAGCGATGGGTTTCAGCTTTACGGTAATGTATCTGAGCGCAGCGGTAGCGTTTATTGTTTGCGGCGTGATGGTGTGGCTGTTTTTACCGTCGATGCAAAAAGAGCTTCCGCTGGCGACCGGCACGATTGAAGCGCCGCGCCGTAACCGTCGCGATACGCTGCTGCTGTTTGTCATTTGTACATTGATGTGGGGCTCGAACAGCCTGTACATCATCAACATGCCGCTATTTATTATCAACGAACTGCATCTTCCCGAGAAACTGGCCGGTGTGATGATGGGGACCGCCGCCGGGCTGGAAATCCCGACCATGTTGATTGCCGGATATTTCGCCAAACGTCTGGGTAAGCGTTTCTTAATGCGCGTTGCTGCCGTGGGTGGCGTCTGTTTTTACGCAGGAATGCTGATGGCGCATTCACCTGTCATTCTGTTGGGCTTGCAGCTGCTAAATGCTATTTTTATTGGCATTCTGGGTGGCATCGGGATGCTCTATTTTCAGGATTTGATGCCCGGTCAGGCAGGTTCAGCCACCACGCTCTATACCAACACGTCGCGCGTGGGCTGGATCATCGCAGGATCAGTGGCGGGCATCGTCGCCGAGATCTGGAATTATCACGCTGTGTTCTGGTTTGCGATGGTGATGATTATCGCCACTCTGTTTTGCTTACTGCGGATTAAAGATGTTTAAGGCGCGGTCAGGATTTCCAGATCGATAAGCCAGGTCATGGCCTGCTGACGCGAGTTACCGCACATTTCAGCACTGGCTTGTAAGCCTGCACAGACTTTCGGTCGCAGTGGCGAGGTGAAAATTTTACAGCGTTGCTGTTCATCAAGCTGAATGCAGGGCGTATTGGCGGGCTTGCCATCTGGCATACCGGGAATAGGGCTGGAAATTGAAGGGGCAGTGCAACACGCCCCGCAACCCGGACGGCATTCCATACGTTGTTCTCTTAAGGTTAACCACCGGATTGATGAGCGCGCACAGTACCACCTTTTTTGCACCAGCAAAAGTGCGAATACCACTTGCCCGAAAGGCCCGTCGCGAGTACTTTGTCGCGATATTTTTGACATTTTCGACTACAGGAATTTTTCGATGCCAAGAGCGAACGAAATTAAAAAAGGTATGGTACTGAATTACAACGGCAAACTGCTGCTGGTTAAGGATATTGATATTCAGTCGCCCACTGCCCGCGGTGCCGCTACGCTGTACAAAATGCGTTTTTCTGATGTCCGTACCGGGCTGAAAGTAGAAGAGCGTTTCAAAGGTGATGATATCGTTGACACCGTGACGCTGACCCGCCGTTACGTTGACTTCTCCTATGTCGATGGCAACGAATATGTCTTTATGGATAAAGAAGACTATACCCCGTATACCTTCACCAAAGATCAGATTGAAGAAGAGTTGCTGTTTATGCCAGAGGGCGGCATGCCGGACATGCAGGTGCTGACCTGGGACGGTCAACTGCTGGCGCTTGAGCTGCCGCAGACCGTTGATCTGGAAATCGTTGAAACCGCACCAGGCATCAAAGGGGCATCTGCCAGCGCCCGTAACAAACCGGCGACATTGAGCACTGGTCTGGTGATTCAGGTACCAGAATACTTAAGCCCGGGCGAAAAAATTCGTATCCATATCGAAGAACGCCGTTATATGGGGCGTGCTGACTAACTTCAGCCGCATGCAGAAAAGGGATAGCTCAGGCTGTCCCTTTTTTAATTTATTATACCAATCTTCTATTTTGCGCTTCCTGAACACCTTACGCCCTCAATTTTCACTCGTTGATTGATCGCCCTCACACTTCATCGCATTAACAATCCAGACCAATTTCAATTGCTGTCATATAACTTTACACTGTCATTGTTAATTTATCGTTACTAAGACGTGACTCCTATGAAGACAATTGCCTCCGTTACGCTCCCGCATCATGTACACGCTCCACGCTACGATCGCCAGCAGTTGCAATCACGTATCGTTCATTTTGGCTTTGGCGCCTTTCACCGCGCTCATCAGGCGTTACTGACCGATCGTGTGCTGAATGCCCAGGGCGGCGACTGGGGGATCTGTGAAATCAGCTTGTTCAGCGGTGATCAACTGATGAGCCAGCTCCGCGCACAGAACCATTTATATACCGTGCTGGAGAAAGGTGCGGACGGCAATCAGGTGATAATTGTCGGTGCCGTTCACGAATGCCTTAATGCAAAACTGGATTCCTTAGCGGCAATTATTGAGAAATTTTGCGAGCCACAGGTGGCAATTGTTTCCCTGACGATTACCGAAAAAGGCTATTGTATTGACCCGGCCACCGGTGCACTCGACACCAGTAATCCGCGGATTATTCACGATCTACAAACCCCTGAAGAACCTCACTCCGCACCGGGTATTCTCGTCGAAGCACTGAAACGCCGCCGTGAGCGCGGCCTTACACCGTTTACCGTGCTCTCCTGCGACAATATTCCCGACAATGGTCATGTGGTGAAAAACGCGGTGCTGGGAATGGCAGAAAAACGTTCGCCAGAACTCGCCGGGTGGATAAAAGAGCACGTCAGTTTTCCGGGAACCATGGTCGACCGCATTGTTCCGGCTGCAACCGACGAATCACTGGTGGAAATCAGCCAGCATCTGGGGGTGAATGATCCCTGCGCGATTAGCTGCGAACCGTTTATCCAGTGGGTGGTGGAAGATAACTTCGTCGCTGGGCGTCCTGCCTGGGAAGTCGCAGGTGTACAAATGGTGAATGATGTCCTGCCATGGGAAGAGATGAAACTGCGGATGCTTAATGGCAGCCACTCTTTTCTCGCTTATCTGGGTTACCTCTCAGGATTCGCCCATATCAGTGATTGCATGCAGGATCGCGCATTTCGCCATGCCGCCAGAACATTAATGCTGGATGAGCAAGCGCCGACACTGCAAATTAAAGATGTCGATTTAACACAATATGCGGATAAGTTAATTGCACGTTTTGCTAATCCGGCGCTGAAACATAAGACCTGGCAAATCGCGATGGATGGCAGCCAGAAATTACCGCAACGCATGCTGGCAGGTATTCGCATACATCAGGGGCGCGAAACGGACTGGTCGTTGCTGGCATTAGGCGTTGCAGGCTGGATGCGTTACGTCAGCGGCGTTGATGATGCCGGAAATGCCATTGATGTTCGCGATCCGCTTAGCGATAAAATTCGCGAACTTGTTGCGGGCAGCAGCAGTGAACAACGCGTAACCGCCCTGCTTTCCCTGCGTGAAGTTTTCGGTGATGATCTGCCAGATAACCCGCATTTTGTGCAGGCCATCGAACAAGCCTGGCAACAAATCGTACAATTCGGCGCACATCAGGCGCTATTAAACACCCTCAAAATTTAACGATTTCTGCGGTTAAAGCGGATGAAGCTCACCTTCGTCCGCTCTCCCCTTCTCTTTTCTGCCTTTTTTAGCCAGGATTAACGCTCAGTTAACTTACCAGAGTATTGCGGAGCCGTTGTGACCAGGACCAACCTCATCACCGGTTTTCTCGGCAGCGGGAAAACCACGTCGATTCTTCATCTGTTAGCCCATAAAGATCCCAACGAAAAATGGGCGGTACTGGTTAATGAATTTGGGGAAGTCGGAATTGATGGTGCTTTGCTCGCCGATAGCGGCGCATTGCTGAAAGAGATCCCCGGCGGCTGCATGTGCTGCGTTAATGGTTTACCCATGCAGGTAGGGTTGAATACCTTACTGCGTCAGGGAAAACCAGACCGCTTGTTGATAGAGCCGACCGGGCTGGGCCATCCGAAACAGATCCTCGATCTGTTAACCGCACCAGTCTATGAACCGTGGATAGATCTGCGCGCCACCTTGTGCATTCTCGATCCACGCCTGCTGCTGGACGAAAAAAGCGCCAGCAATGAAAACTTCCGTGACCAGCTGGCTGCCGCAGACATCATTGTCGCCAATAAATCCGACCGTGCGACGCCCGAAAGTGAGCAAGCGCTACAGCGTTGGTGGCAGCAAAATGGTGGCGATCGACAATTAATTCACAGTGAGCATGGGAAAGTTGACGGTCATCTTCTGGATTTGCCGCGTCGCAATTTAGCCGAGTTGCCCGCCAGCGCCGCGCATTCTCATCAGCATGTCGTGAAAAAAGGGTTAGCAGCGTTAAGCCTGCCAGAGCATCAACGCTGGCGTCGCAGTCTGAACAGCGGGCAAGGATATCAGGCCTGCGGCTGGATATTCGACGCTGATACGGTATTCGACACCATTGGCATTCTGGAATGGGCGCGACTTGCACCGGTGGAACGCGTCAAAGGCGTGCTGCGTATTCCCGAAGGGCTGGTACGAATCAACCGTCAGGGCGATGACCTGCACATTGAAACGCAAAACGTTGCGCCACCGGACAGCCGTATTGAGCTGATTTCCAGCAGCGAAGCTGACTGGAATGCCTTACAGAGCGCGCTGTTGAAGCTTCGTTTAGCGACTACCGCGTAAGGTTGCCTGCGTTTTTCAGTAAGATAATTAGAGAAAATATGATTAAAAATTTGCCGCAAATAGTGTTGTTGAATATTGTCGGCCTCGCGCTGTTTCTTTCCTGGTATATTCCCGTTAATCATGGATTCTGGTTGCCGATTGATGCGGATATTTTTTATTTCTTTAATCAGAAACTGGTCGAAAGTAAGGCCTTTTTGTGGCTGGTTGCATTGACCAACAATCGCGCTTTCGACGGTTGTTCTCTGCTGGCGATGGGAATGTTGATGCTGGGTTTCTGGCTGAAAGAAAACGCCCCTGGCAGACGACGTATCGTGATTATGGGTCTGGTCATGCTATTAACTGCAGTGGTATTAAACCAGCTGGGTCAGGCATTAATTCCTGTAAAACGGGCCAGCCCAACATTGACTTTTACCGATATTAACCGCGTCAGCGAACTGCTCTCTGTTCCCACGAAAGATGCCTCACGAGATAGCTTTCCCGGCGATCACGGCATGATGCTGCTTATTTTTTCGGCATTCATGTGGCGTTATTTCGGCAAAGTTGCAGGCCTTATCGCCCTTATTATTTTTGTGGTTTTTGCATTTCCCAGAGTAATGATTGGCGCACACTGGTTTACTGACATCATTGTCGGTTCGATGACCGTGATATTGATCGGTTTGCCCTGGGTGTTGCTGACGCCATTAAGTGATCGATTAATCACCTTTTTTGACAAATCACTACCGGGAAAAAACAAACATTTCCAAAACAAATAACTCACAGTAATTAACATCATCAGGCTTATTTTTATAGTGAGGATAATCCTGATGATGCGCACCGTGCTTTCATCCATCGCGCGCAAAAATCATTCTCTAAGTAAATGAATGGATTGCATGCGTTTCACTCAATCGTACTTTAATTGACCAATCCCGCTTATTAACTTTCTGTATCACTTTTTCTTATAAAAAATCATGCAAAACCGCTCGCCAAGACCGCATCAATCGGGTAATCTCGAACTCGTTTTGCCTCGGCGGTAGATTATCCTCACAGCATATAATTTTGTGCGTTAGTCCACAGATTTGGCCTTAAGGAATTGTTTCAACATGCCCAGGTAATTAGTCTCGTGTCGCTTGGCATTTTTTTATAACGATATTTGTCGTTAAGGACTTCAAGGGAAAACAAACAACATGGTCAAATCTCAACCGATTTTGAGATATATCTTGCGCGGGATTCCCGCGATTGCAGTAGCGGTTCTGCTTTCTGCATGTAGTGCAAATAACACCGCAAAGAATATGCATCCTGAGACACGTGCAGTGGGTAGTGAAACATCATCACTGCAAGCTTCTCAGGATGAATTTGAAAACCTGGTTCGTAATGTCGACGTAAAATCGCGAATTATGGATCAGTATGCTGACTGGAAAGGCGTACGTTATCGTCTGGGCGGCAGCACTAAAAAAGGTATCGATTGTTCTGGTTTCGTACAGCGTACATTCCGTGAGCAATTTGGCTTAGAACTTCCGCGTTCGACTTACGAACAGCAGGAAATGGGTAAATCTGTTTCCCGCAGTAATTTGCGTACGGGTGATTTAGTTCTGTTCCGTGCCGGTTCAACGGGACGCCATGTCGGTATTTATATCGGCAACAATCAGTTTGTCCATGCTTCCACCAGCAGTGGTGTTATTATTTCCAGCATGAATGAACCGTACTGGAAGAAGCGTTACAACGAAGCACGCCGGGTTCTCAGCCGCAGCTAATAAACCGTTTGGATGCAATCCCTTGGCTATCCTGACGAGTTAACTGAAAGCACTGCTTAGGCAGTGCTTTTTTGTTTTCATTCATCAGAGAAAATGATGTTTCCGCGTCTTGATCCAGGCTATAGTCCGGTCATTGTTATCTTTTAAATGTTGTCGTAATTTCAGGAAATTAACGGAATCATGTTCATACGCGCTCCCAATTTTGGACGTAAGCTCCTGCTTACCTGCATTGTTGCAGGCGTAATGATTGCGATACTGGTGAGTTGCCTTCAGTTTTTAGTGGCCTGGCATAAGCACGAAGTCAAATACGACACACTGATTACCGACGTACAAAAGTATCTCGATACCTATTTTGCCGACCTGAAATCCACTACTGACCGGCTCCAGCCGCTGACCTTAGATACCTGCCAGCAAGCTAACCCCGAACTGACCGCCCGCGCAGCGTTTAGCATGAATGTCCGAACGTTTGTGCTGGTGAAAGATAAAAAAACATTCTGTTCATCTGCGACCGGTGAGATGGACATTCCACTCAATGAATTGATTCCGGCGCTCGACATTAATAAAAACGTCGATATGGCGATCTTACCCGGCACGCCGATGGTGCCGAACAAACCCGCAATCGTCATCTGGTATCGCAACCCTTTGCTGAAAAATAGCGGCGTCTTTGCCGCTCTGAATCTCAACCTGACGCCTTCACTCTTTTATAGTTCACGGCAGGAAGATTACGATGGCGTCGCCCTCATTATTGGCAATACTGCGCTATCTACCTTTTCTTCACGTTTGATGAACGTTAACGAATTAACCGACATGCCAGTCCGTGAAACTAAAATTGCGGGCATTCCTCTGACCGTTCGGCTTTATGCAGATGACTGGACATGGAACGATGTGTGGTACGCATTTTTACTGGGCGGCATGAGTGGAACTGTCGTTGGCCTGCTCTGCTATTACCTGATGAGCGTACGTATGCGCCCCGGCAGAGAAATCATGACCGCCATCAAGCGCGAACAATTTTACGTGGCGTATCAACCGGTGGTGGATACACAAGCTTTGCGAGTAACGGGCCTGGAAGTACTGCTACGCTGGCGGCATCCTGTCGCGGGAGAAATTCCCCCGGATGCCTTCATTAACTTTGCCGAATCGCAAAAGATGATTGTGCCGCTGACTCAGCACCTGTTTGAGTTAATTGCCCGCGATGCCGCAGAATTAGAAAAAGTGCTGCCGGTAGGCGTCAAATTTGGTATTAACATTGCGCCGGACCATCTGCACAGCGAAAGCTTTAAAGCAGATATCCAGAAACTGCTCACTTCCCTGCCCGCACACCATTTCCAGATTGTGCTGGAAATTACCGAGCGCGATATGTTGAAAGAGCAAGAAGCCACACAACTCTTCGCCTGGCTGCACTCGGTCGGCGTAGAAATTGCTATTGATGACTTCGGCACCGGGCACAGCGCGCTTATCTATCTTGAGCGTTTTACGCTCGATTATCTGAAAATTGACCGTGGATTTATCAACGCCATCGGTACGGAAACGATCACTTCACCCGTACTTGACGCGGTGCTGACGCTGGCGAAACGCCTCAATATGCTGACGGTTGCTGAAGGGGTCGAAACGCCGGAACAGGCGCGATGGCTAAGCGAACGCGGCGTTAATTTCATGCAAGGCTACTGGATTAGTCGCCCGTTACCGCTGGACGATTTTGTTCGCTGGCTGAAGAAACCGTATACGCCGCAGTGGTAAGGTGTGCTTACGTCCCTTATTATTCATAGTGAAAGCATGCCGGATTGCGGCTAATGATGAGTAAAAGGAAATCCGTTGCAGATGATTGTGCGCATACTGCTGCTGTTTATCGCCCTGTTCACCTTCGGTGCGCAGGCGCAGGCTATCAAGGAAAGCTATGCCTTTGCCGTGCTGGGCGAACCCCGGTACGCATTTAATTTCAACCATTTTGATTATGTGAACCCCGCCGCGCCAAAAGGTGGGCAGATAACGTTGTCAGCCCTCGGCACCTTCGATAATTTCAACCGCTATGCACTGCGCGGCAACCCGGGCGCACGCACCGAGCAGTTGTACGACACGCTATTTACGACTTCCGATGACGAACCAGGCAGTTATTACCCGCTGATTGCTGAAAGTGCACGCTATGCTGACGATTATTCCTGGGTGGAGGTCGCTATTAATCCGCGCGCCCGTTTTCATGATGGTTCGCCCATTACTGCCCGCGATGTAGAGTTTACTTTTCAAAAATTTATGACCGAAGGCGTGCCGCAATTTCGTCTGGTCTACAAAGGCACCACCGTCAAAGCCATTGCACCGTTAACCGTGCGCATTGAGTTAGCTAAACCCGGCAAAGAAGATATGCTGAGTCTGTTTTCGCTGCCGGTATTTCCAGAAAAGTACTGGAAGGATCACAAACTTAGCGACCCGCTCGCCACGCCTCCGCTTGCCAGTGGTCCGTACCGCGTTACGTCCTGGAAAATGGGGCAAAATATTGTCTATTCCCGTGTGAAAGATTACTGGGCAGCAAACTTACCGGTAAACCGTGGACGCTGGAATTTCGACACCATTCGCTACGATTATTACCTCGATGATAATGTCGCCTTTGAAGCGTTTAAAGCAGGTGCCTTTGATTTGCGTATGGAAAACGACGCCAAAAACTGGGCCACGCGTTATACCGGTAAAAATTTCGATAAAAAATACATCATCAAAGATGAGCAAAAGAACGAATCAGCCCAGGATACGCGTTGGCTGGCGTTTAATATCCAACGTCCGGTATTCAGCGATCGCCGGGTCCGGGAAGCTATCACTCTCGCCTTTGACTTTGAATGGATGAACAAGGCGTTGTTTTACAATGCCTGGAGTCGCACGAACAGTTATTTTCAGAATACCGAATACGCGGCCAGAAATTACCCCGACGCCGCGGAGCTGGTGCTTCTGGCACCAATGAAAAAAGATCTACCGTCAGAAGTCTTCACACAAATCTACCAGCCGCCGGTATCCAAAGGCGATGGCTACGATCGTGACAACCTGTTAAAAGCCGACAAACTTCTCAACGAAGCGGGCTGGGTGCTGAAGGGTCAGCAACGCGTTAATGCCACAACGGGTCAGCCACTCAGCTTTGAATTATTGCTTCCCGCAAGCAGCAATAGTCAGTGGGTATTGCCGTTCCAGCACAGCCTGCAACGGCTGGGTATCAACATGGACATTCGCAAGGTGGATAACTCGCAAATCACTAACCGCATGCGCAGTCGCGACTATGACATGATGCCGCGCGTATGGCGGGCGATGCCGTGGCCCAGTTCCGATTTACAGATTTCCTGGTCATCGGAATATATCAATTCCACTTATAATGCCCCCGGCGTGCAAAGCCCGGTTATCGACTCGCTGATCAACCAAATTATTGCCGCGCAGGGAAATAAAGAAAAATTACTGCCGTTGGGGCGAGCACTGGATCGCGTATTAACGTGGAATTATTACATGCTGCCAATGTGGTACATGGCGGAAGACCGTCTCGCCTGGTGGGATAAATTCTCCCAGCCGGCCGTGCGCCCCATCTATAGCCTCGGTATCGATACCTGGTGGTATGACGTCAATAAAGCGGCCAAACTGCCGTCCGCCAGCAAACAGGGAGAGTAGATGGGCGCTTACCTGATTCGCCGTCTGTTGCTGGTGATCCCAACATTATGGGCGATTATCACCATCAACTTTTTCATCGTGCAAATTGCGCCTGGCGGTCCGGTCGACCAGGCCATCGCCGCCATTGAGTTTGGTAATGCCGGAGTATTACCCGGCGCAGGCGGTGAAGGTGTTCGTGCCAGCCATGCGCAAACGGGTGTCGGCAATATCAGCGACAGTAATTACCGTGGCGGACGCGGATTAGATCCAGAAGTGATCGCTGAGATCACTCATCGCTACGGTTTTGATAAGCCGATCCACGAACGTTACTTCAAAATGCTCTGGGACTACATCCGCTTTGATTTTGGCGATAGCCTGTTTCGCAGCGCCTCGGTGCTGACGCTGATTAAAGACAGTCTGCCGGTTTCCATCACCCTCGGATTGTGGAGCACGCTGATTATCTATCTGGTGTCGATTCCGTTAGGCATTCGCAAAGCTGTTTATAATGGGAGCCGCTTTGACGTCTGGAGTAGCGCATTTATCATCATCGGCTACGCCATTCCGGCCTTTTTGTTTGCCATCCTGCTGATTGTCTTCTTCGCGGGCGGCAGCTATTTCGACCTGTTCCCTCTACGCGGCCTGGTTTCCGCTAACTTTGATTCGCTGCCGTGGTATCAGAAAATCACCGATTATCTGTGGCATATCACGCTGCCGGTGCTGGCGACAGTGATTGGTGGCTTTGCGGCGCTGACCATGCTGACAAAAAACTCATTCCTTGATGAAGTGCGCAAGCAATACGTGGTGACCGCGCGTGCGAAAGGGGTAAGTGAAAAAAATATTCTCTGGAAACATGTGTTCCGCAACGCCATGCTGCTGGTGATTGCCGGTTTTCCGGCGACGTTTATCAGCATGTTTTTTACCGGCTCGCTGCTGATTGAGGTGATGTTTTCACTCAATGGTCTGGGCTTACTGGGCTACGAAGCGACCGTCTCGCGCGATTATCCTGTAATGTTTGGTACCTTGTATATTTTCACCCTGATTGGCCTGCTGCTGAATATTGTCAGTGATATCAGCTATACGCTGGTTGATCCGCGTATTGATTTTGAGGGACGTTAATGTCGCGACTCAGCCCCGTCAATCAGGCCCGTTGGGCGCGTTTTCGTCATAACCGTCGCGGCTACTGGTCGTTATGGATTTTCCTCGTCTTGTTTGGTTTGAGTTTGTGTTCTGAACTTATCGCCAACGATAAACCGTTGCTGGTGCGTTATGACGGCAGTTGGTATTTCCCGTTATTGAAAAACTACAGCGAAAGCGATTTTGGCGGCCCGCTGGCAAGTCAGGCTGATTATCAGGACCCGTGGCTGAAACAACGGCTGGAAAATAACGGCTGGGTACTGTGGGCACCGATTCGCTTTGGTGCTACCAGTATCAACTTTGCTACCGATAAGCCCTTCCCTTCTCCACCCTCCCGGCAAAACTGGCTGGGAACGGATGCCAACGGCGGCGATGTGCTGGCACGCATTCTCTATGGCACGCGGATCTCGGTTCTGTTTGGCCTGATGCTGACTCTCTGTTCCAGCGTGATGGGCGTGCTGGCGGGGGCGCTACAAGGCTATTACGGCGGTAAAGTCGATCTCTGGGGACAACGCTTTATTGAAGTATGGTCGGGGATGCCGACGCTGTTTTTGATTATTTTACTTTCCAGCGTCGTACAGCCTAACTTCTGGTGGCTGCTGGCAATTACTGTCTTGTTTGGCTGGATGAGTCTGGTCGGCGTGGTGCGGGCGGAGTTTTTACGTACTCGTAATTTCGACTACATTCGTGCGGCACAGGCGCTTGGCGTCAGCGATCGCAGTATCATCCTGCGTCATATGTTGCCTAATGCCATGGTCGCGACCCTCACCTTTTTACCGTTTATTTTATGTAGTTCGATAACCACCCTGACCTCGCTCGATTTCCTCGGCTTCGGTCTACCGCTCGGTTCACCGTCACTCGGTGAACTGCTGTTACAAGGGAAAAATAACCTTCAGGCCCCGTGGCTTGGGATCACCGCCTTCTTGTCGGTGGCGATATTATTGTCTTTGCTGATCTTTATTGGTGAAGCCGTCCGCGACGCATTTGATCCTAATAAGGCGGTGTAGCATGACGCAAACTCTGTTAGCGATTGAAAATTTGTCGGTGGGTTTTCGCCATCAGCAAACCGTACGTACAGTAGTCAATGATGTTTCACTACAGATTGAGGCTGGCGAAACGCTGGCGCTGGTGGGTGAGTCAGGTTCAGGCAAAAGCGTTACCGCGCTGTCAATTTTACACCTGCTCCCTTCCCCGCCGGTTGAATATCTCTCCGGCGATATTCGTTTTCATGGCGAATCGCTGCTTCACGCCAGCGATCAAACGTTGCGCGGTGTACGCGGTAATAAGATCGCCATGATTTTTCAGGAACCGATGGTGTCGTTAAATCCATTGCATACCCTGGAAAAACAGCTTTATGAAGTGCTTTCACTCCACCGCGGGATGCGTCGGGAAGCGGCTCGTGGCGAAATTCTTAACTGCCTTGATCGCGTTGGTATCCGCCAGGCGGCAAAACGGCTGACAGATTATCCGCATCAGCTCTCCGGCGGCGAACGGCAGCGGGTGATGATTGCGATGGCGCTGTTAACGCGACCGGAATTATTAATTGCCGATGAACCGACCACCGCACTGGACGTCTCTGTCCAGGCGCAGATTTTACAGCTGTTGCGCGAACTGCAAGGCGAGCTGAATATGGGCATGCTGTTTATTACTCATAACCTCAGCATTGTCAGAAAACTGGCCCACCGCGTGGCGGTAATGCAAAACGGTCGCTGTGTCGAGCAAAATTACGCCGCTACGCTATTTGCATCACCCACTCATCCTTACACACAAAAGCTACTCAACAGTGAACCGTCAGGCGATCCAGTGCCGTTGCCAGAACCTGCCTCAACGTTGCTGGATGTTGAACAGCTTCAGGTTGCCTTCCCCATTCGCAAAGGGATTTTGAAGCGCATTGTGGATCATAATGTGGTGGTGAAAAACATCAGTTTTACGCTACGAGCGGGTGAAACACTGGGTTTAGTGGGCGAGTCCGGTTCCGGGAAAAGTACGACGGGACTGGCGCTGCTGCGACTGATTAATTCTCAGGGCAGCATCATCTTTGACGGTCAGCCACTGCAAAATTTAAATCGCCGCCAGCTGTTACCTATTCGTCATCGCATTCAGGTGGTATTTCAGGATCCAAACTCCTCGCTCAACCCACGACTCAACGTTTTGCAGATTATTGAGGAAGGCTTACGGGTTCACCAGCCGACGCTTTCTGCCGCACAACGCGAACAACAAGTGATAGCCGTGATGCATGAAGTGGGATTAGATCCTGAAACACGCCACCGTTATCCGGCGGAGTTCTCTGGTGGTCAGCGACAACGTATTGCGATTGCCAGGGCATTAATTCTTAAGCCCTCGCTGATCATACTTGATGAACCGACATCATCACTCGACAAAACGGTACAGGCGCAAATATTGACGCTATTGAAATCATTGCAACAAAAGCATCAACTGGCCTATTTGTTTATCAGCCACGATTTGCACGTTGTCCGCGCGTTATGTCATCAGGTTATCATACTGCGACAAGGGGAAGTAGTGGAACAAGGACCGTGCGCGCGCGTGTTTGCCACACCGCAGCAGGAGTATACGCGTCAGCTACTGGCGTTGAGCTGACGCTTAAAAAGGATTGTAGTTTGAAAAGGGTTCGGCAATTGCCACACCAAAATTTTTCAATCGGCATGTTGCAGCAAACTCGTCCTGGCGATTTACAAACAGGCACGGCTCACCTTCACACTCCAGCACCGAACATGGAACTTCGATGTCGCTTAACGCCTGGCTTAGTTTATACATCACCGACCATGCATTATCACCATCCGGGCTAAGCAATTTAAGCGCCACCAGGCTGTTGTCACCGCACGGTCCATTTTGCGGAATCGGTTCAACCTTCGAACCTGCGAAACCAGCAGACCAGCGATAGTTCTGCGGCAGTCGATGGACGATTGAGAGTTGTAATGAAGTCACTTATTTTCCCCGGAAGCACATTCACTTCACAATTTGTTTACATCAATTTTAACACATCATCAACAATCCGTCTTTATACAGATCGTAAAGATTGATGCCTCGCCTGCGTGGCCTCTATGGCTCTGATTTAAGTAATATCTGCGGGCGTGGTCACGTTTGCGGGGCTATATGTACCCGTTTCTGCGATCTAACTCAACCTTTTTAACTACAATGATGTGACTTTTTACATAAATTGATTTTACATAAAATAAACATATATCGGGGGAATGATAGATTTGTGGTTGACATGCATCAACAAAGGAAGCCTTTTAGCTTCCTCGTTGTGCAATAGATCACCGTTTTTTCGGCCGACTGGCGTACAGACAGAAGAGAATGGAGCTGGTTGCGCAGAATGCAATTGACCAAATCATCGGCCATGCAGAGTTAAAGGTCGCAAGAGAAAGCAATGCGCCAACAATTGCCCCTATGCCAAAACGGAAGGTTCCTGCCAGCGAAGATGCCGTTCCCGCCATATGGGGAAACTCATCAAGAATGACCGCCATCGCATTGGATGACACCATCGACACGCAGCCCACAAACGCCGCAACGCCAACCACCAGCGACCAAAATCCCAGCCCCAGCAGCGCACTGATGACCATCCACGCTGCCATAATAAATTGTATCCACAACCCCGAGCGGAACATATTTAACGCGCCAATGCGGCGGACGAAGCGGCTGTTAAAGATGGTCATCACGAACAGAAAAACAATGTTTAGCGCAAAGTAATAACCAAAGTTTTCCGGCGCGACGTGGTTAATTTCAATATAAACAAACGGTCCGGCGCTTAAGAATGAGAACATCCCGGCAAAGCTGAAACCACTGGCAAGCATGTAGCTCAGGACACGTTTATGGCGGAACAGCGCCGCAAAGTTACCAATAGTGGTACGAATGTGAAATGGCTGACGACGCTCCGGTGGTAAGGTTTCTTTAATCAGGAAGAAAATCATTGCCGAAGCCAGAATCGCCGCTAATGCCAGGATCCAGAAGATGTAATGCCAGCTCAGCCACACCAGCACCCAGCCGCCAACTATCGGTGCCATCAGCGGTGCAATGGTTGTCACCAGCATGACAAACGACATCATCCGCGAGAACTCTTCTTTCGGGTAAATATCGCGCATCAGGGCGTTAATGACCACGCTGGCCGCAGCCGCAGCCAGCCCGTGGAAGAAACGCATCACAATCAGCTGATCGATGGTGTTTGCCAACGCACACGCCACCGCGGCGGCGGCAAACACCAGCGTACCGCCGAGCACCACCGGCTTACGCCCGAAGCTGTCTGCCATCGGCCCGTAGATTAACTGCCCCAACGCAAAGCCCAGAATATAAGTACTGAGGGTCATCTGCGTACTGCCCGCCGGTACGCCAAACTGCGCTGAAATTACCGGTAGCGCGGGCAGATACATATCAATCGACAGCGGCATCAACATGGCCAGCAGGCCAAGGATAAAAACAATAGCAAACGACGAATGCTGTCGGGTGGTCACAACGGGCTCCTGAAAGTCATTGAAAAGTTAGACGACGCTGGCAATTTCTTCTTCAGTTAACGGACGATATTCACCGGGGGCTAAATCAGCATCCAGCGTAATACCGCCAATACGTTCACGATGCAGCTCAACCACGTGGTTACCCACGGCGGCGAACATGCGTTTCACCTGATGATAACGCCCTTCGCTGATGGTCAGACGAACCTGCGTTGGGGTAATCACTTCCAGCACCGCAGGCTTAGTGAGATCTTTTTCGTTATGCAGCTGCACGCCTTTAGCAAATTGCTCTGCCGTATCGTCAGCTACAGGTGATTCCAGTGTCACCAGATAGGTCTTCTCGCAATGATGGCGCGGAGAAGTAATGCGGTGCGACCACTGACCATCATCAGTCATCAGCACCAGACCGGTGGTATCAATATCCAACCGCCCCGCCGCATGCAGTTTCCACGCTACCGGTTCATCAAGAAAATAGAGCACCGTTGGGTGATCAGGGTCGTCCGTGGAGCAAACATAGCCCTGAGGCTTATTGAGCATGAAGTAACGTGGACCGTGTTGCTGCGCCAGCGGGTTGCCATCGTAAGCGACATCATGTTCAGGAAGCAGTTTGAACGCTGCATTACGGACGATTTCGCCATCGACGGTGACACGATTGCCGCGGATTTCACGCCCGGCAATAGCACGGCTAACGCCGAGTTGCTGTGCGATAAATTTATCAAGTCGCATGTGTGTGATTTTGCCTGTAAAAACGGAGGTCGGGCATTGACCCGAAAATCTGAACTGTTGTCTGCCCAGTATAGCGGTCTAATAACATCCCTCAAGGGAAAAAGATCCATGGCATACTATTAGCAGAATAATCTACCTACGCGAGACCATGATTTTTACACTTCGCCCATATCAGCAAGAAGCCGTGGATGCCACGCTCAACCATTTTCGTCGTCATAAAACCCCTGCCGTTATCGTGCTGCCCACCGGCGCAGGTAAAAGCCTGGTGATAGCGGAACTGGCACGGCTGGCTCGTGGTCGCGTGCTGGTGCTGGCACACGTTAAAGAACTGGTGGCGCAAAACCATGCAAAGTATCAGGCGCTGGGGCTGGAAGCCGATATTTTTGCCGCCGGGCTAAAGCGCAAAGAGAGCCACGGTAAAGTGGTATTTGGCAGCGTGCAGTCTGTCGCCCGTAATCTTGATGCCTTTCAGGGTGAATTTTCGCTGTTGATTGTCGATGAATGTCACCGTATTGGTGACGATGAAGAGAGCCAGTATCAGCAAATCCTCACTCACCTGACAAAAGTGAATCCCCACTTACGCCTGCTGGGGCTGACTGCCACGCCTTTTCGATTGGGCAAAGGCTGGATCTACCAGTTTCATTATCACGGCATGGTACGCGGCGATGAGAAAGCCCTTTTCCGTGACTGCATTTATGAGCTGCCGCTGCGTTATATGATTAAACACGGCTATCTGACGCCGCCAGAACGACTGGATATGCCAGTAGTGCAATACGATTTCAGCCGCTTGCAGGCACAGAGTAACGGGCTGTTCAGCGAAGCCGATCTCAACCGTGAGCTGAAAAAACAACAACGTATTACCCCGCACATCATCAGCCAGATTATGGAGTTTGCTGCAACGCGCAAAGGGGTGATGATTTTTGCCGCGACGGTTGAACACGCAAAAGAGATTGTGGGATTACTGCCTGCCGAAGATGCAGCACTGATTACTGGCGACACCCCCGGCGCTGAGCGCGATGTGTTAATTGAAAATTTTAAAGCCCAGCGTTTTCGCTATCTGGTCAACGTCGCGGTACTGACCACCGGATTTGACGCCCCGCACGTCGATCTTATCGCCATTCTGCGCCCTACCGAATCAGTGAGTCTTTACCAACAAATTGTCGGGCGCGGTCTGCGTCTCGCTCCGGGCAAGACTGATTGCTTAATTCTTGATTATGCGGGTAATCCTCACGATCTCTACGCGCCGGAAGTTGGTACACCAAAAGGCAAAAGTGACAACGTTCCGGTACAGGTTTTCTGCCCTGCCTGCGGTTTTGCCAACACCTTTTGGGGGAAAACGACCGCCGACGGGACATTGATTGAACACTTTGGTCGTCGCTGTCAGGGATGGTTTGAAGATGACGACGGTCATCGCGAACAATGTGACTTCCGTTTCCGTTTTAAAAATTGCCCGCAATGTAACGCGGAAAACGATATTGCCGCCCGCCGCTGCCGCGAATGTGACACCGTACTGGTTGATCCGGACGATATGTTAAAAGCGGCGCTACGACTGAAAGACGCGCTGGTATTACGCTGTAGCGGCATGTCTTTGCAACATGGGCACGACGAGAAAGGCGAATGGTTGAAAATCACCTATTACGATGAAGACGGCGCGGATGTGAGTGAGCGTTTCCGTCTGCAAACACCTGCCCAGCGTACCGCCTTCGAGCAGCTTTTTATCCGCCCGCATACGCGCACACCGGGCATCCCGCTGCGCTGGATCACCGCCGCCGATATCCTCGCCCAGCAAGCCTTATTGCGACACCCGGATTTTGTCGTCGCCCGCATGAAAGGCCAGTACTGGCAGGTGCGTGAAAAAGTGTTCGATTACGAAGGTCGTTTTCGTCTGGCGCACGAATTACGCGGTTAATGGTAGTTTTGATTGATGTATAAGGCGATTGAGTATAGAATCTCGCCCGCTTTTGCATACGCAAAGCAGATCACTTACCTGTTGCTGGGTCGCCTGTAGCAGGATTAATTTAAGAGAGAAAGAAATGTTTACTATCAACGCAGAAGTACGTAAAGAGCAGGGTAAGGGTGCGAGCCGCCGCCTGCGTGCCGCTAACAAGTTCCCGGCAATCATCTACGGTGGCAAAGAAGCGCCGCTGGCTATCGAGCTGGATCACGACAAAGTCATGAACATGCAAGCTAAAGCTGAATTCTACAGCGAAGTTCTGACCATCGTTGTTGACGGTAAAGAAATCAAAGTTAAAGCTCAGGACGTACAGCGTCACCCGTACAAACCGAAGCTGCAGCACATCGACTTCGTTCGCGCTTAATTGCTGAATAAGTTGTAAAAAACCCCGCTCCGGCGGGGTTTTTTGTATCTGCAGATTATGCCTGATTACGGTATTGCTATTTTTTGCAGGCCAGATAAGGCGTTCACGCCGCATCTGGCATTCAGAACACAAAACCGATTAATTGCCGCCAGACGTCCGGCGCTGCAATTGGTCGCGCAAATTCGGCGGCGTGCCTTTAATGGTCAAGGTATCGGTTGCTGGATCCCAGAAGATGCGTTCACCTAACAGCATCGCATCAAAGTTAATAGTCAAGCCACCGCCGCTACCGGCAAACTTCGTCAACTGACGCAGTGTGCTACGGTCTGCCGGGAAGCTCTCTTCCAGTTCGTAGCCTTTTTCAGCCGCAAACTCCGTGAAGCTCACTTCGCTTACGCCTGCCAGCTCTTTCGACAGCGATTTCAGTTCGATCTCTTCGCCTGCCTGCAGCTGCTCATTACAGTAGCTATAAACCTGCTGGCGCACGTTCTGTCGCTCTGCTTTATCCAGTTGTGCTTCGGCAGTGAAATCATCAACCGCTTGCAACAGCCCACGGTTTTGCGCTTTCGCGTTTAACCCTTCGCTGGCCCCGAGGAAATCCATAAAGAAATCCGCCACTTTGCGCCCTACTCGCCCTTTCAGGAAAGTGAGATAGCGGGTGGACTCTGGATTGGTTTCCCATTCGGTTAAATCGATACGCGCAACAATATCCGCATGATTGATATCAAGATAATGGGTTGGGTTGATGTCGAGATTTTCGTTAACGCGCATACTGCTCAGGTTGCTCAGAACTGCCACCAGCAAATACTCCACCGCCAGATAGCGATAGTGGCAAAACAGCACGAATCCACCGTCAGCAAAAGGATATTTCGCTAATTCGTCACGCAGGCGGCCGGTTGCCGCGCGGCTAAATGCCAGGAAGTCCTCTTCGCCCTGACGCTGTAAGCGCAGCGTCTGCGCCAGTTCACTCTCTTCGCTAAACAAGCCGTAAGCTTTATTTTTGGCGCTATAGACCCGATGCAGTTCTGCCACCATCTCAACGACGGTTTCTGTCGGTTCCAGCAATGAATCGCGCAACACCAGCTCAAGGTTCTGCTCATCACGCTTGATAAGCTGGTGCAGAGCAATCTGGTTGATATCCAGACTCATGATAAACTCTCCTTTAAGACCGGGCGGTATTCAACCACCGCCGGTTAAGCGACGCAATAAAAGATGGCGGTCATTTTACAGAAGGCAGCGTAACGAGAATGATTTAACGCATAAAAAAGCAGAAAAAAAACCGTTGCTACGGTAATATGTTGCCCTTTCATCAACTAACTGATTTCGATTTATGCCACAAATTTCCCGCTACAGTGATGAACAGGTTGAACAATTGCTCGCAGAGCTGCTCAACGTACTGGAAAAACATAAGGCTCCGACCGACCTTTCCCTGATGGTGTTAGGCAACATGGTCACTAACCTTATCAACACCAGCATTGCCCCGGCCCAACGCCAGGCAATTGCCAACTCTTTTGCCCGCGCCTTACAGTCCTCTATCAACGAAGACAAAGCGCACTAAGGGAAACAGATAACAGGTTATGGTAACTCATCGTCAGCGCTACCGTGAAAAAGTCTCCCAGATGGTCAGTTGGGGGCACTGGTTTGCACTGTTCAATATTCTGCTTTCGCTCGTCATTGGCAGCCGTTACCTGTTTATCGCCGACTGGCCGACAACGCTTGCTGGTCGCATTTATTCCTACGTAAGCATTATCGGCCATTTCAGCTTCCTGGTGTTCGCCACCTACTTGCTGATCCTCTTCCCGCTGACCTTTATCGTCGGCTCCCAGAGGCTGATGAGGTTTTTGTCCGTCATTCTGGCAACGGCGGGAATGACGCTATTACTGATCGATAGCGAAGTCTTTACTCGTTTCCATCTCCATCTTAATCCCATCGTCTGGCAACTGGTTATCAACCCAGACGAAAATGAGATGGCGCGCGACTGGCAGCTGATGTTCATCAGCGTGCCGGTTATTTTATTGCTTGAACTGGTGTTTGCGACGTGGAGCTGGCAAAAGCTGCGCAGCCTGACGCGTCGTCGACGCTTCGCGCGCCCGCTGGCCGCATTCTTATTTATCGCCTTTATCGCCTCGCATGTGGTGTATATCTGGGCCGATGCCAACTTCTATCGCCCGATCACCATGCAGCGCGCTAACCTGCCGCTTTCGTACCCGATGACGGCGCGACGTTTTCTTGAGAAGCATGGTCTGCTTGATGCGCAGGAGTATCAACGCCGTCTTATTGAGCAAGGTAATCCAGACGCCGTTTCCGTTCAGTATCCGTTAAGCGAACTGCGCTATCGCGATATGGGCACCGGGCAGAATGTGCTGTTGATTACTGTCGATGGCCTGAACTACTCACGCTTCGAGAAGCAGATGCCTGCGCTGGCAGGTTTTGCTGAGCAAAATATTTCGTTCACGCGCCATATGAGCTCCGGCAACACTACAGACAACGGCATCTTTGGCCTGTTCTATGGCATCTCGCCGAGCTATATGGACGGCATTCTGTCGACCCGTACGCCTGCGGCATTAATTACTGCGCTTAATCAGCAAGGCTATCAGCTGGGGTTATTCTCATCAGATGGCTTTACCAGCCCGCTGTATCGCCAGGCATTGTTGTCAGATTTCTCGATGCCGAGCGTACGCACCCAATCCGACGAGCAGACCGCCACGCAGTGGATCAACTGGCTGGGACGCTACGCACAAGAAGATAACCGCTGGTTCTCGTGGGTTTCTTTCAATGGTACTAACATTGACGACAGCAATCAGCAGGCATTTGCACGGAAATATAGCCGGGCGGCAGGCAATGTCGATGACCAGATCAACCGCGTGCTCAATGCACTGCGTGATTCTGGCAAACTGGACAATACGGTAGTGATTATCACTGCCGGTCGGGGTATTCCACTGAGCGAAGAGGAAGAAACCTTTGACTGGTCCCACGGTCATCTGCAGGTACCATTAGTGATTCACTGGCCAGGCACGCCGGCGCAGCGTATTAATGCTCTGACGGATCATACCGATCTGATGACGACGCTGATGCAACGCCTGCTACATGTCAGCACACCTGCCAGCGAATATTCGCAAGGTCAGGATTTGTTCAACCCTCAACGCCGTCATTACTGGGTTACCGCAGCGGATAACGATACGCTGGCAATTACCACCCCGAAAAAGACGCTGGTGCTGAACAATAACGGTAAATACCGCACTTACAACTTACGTGGTGAAAGAGTGAAAGATGAAAAACCACAGTTAAGTTTGTTATTGCAAGTGCTGACAGACGAGAAGCGTTTTATCGCTAACTGATTAATTATAAATCAGTTAGCGAAATATCTTACTTGCAATCGGTGTGGAAAACGGTAGTATTAGCAGCCACGAGTCGGCACGTAGCGCAGCCTGGTAGCGCACCGTCATGGGGTGTCGGGGGTCGGAGGTTCAAATCCTCTCGTGCCGACCAAAAATCCCAAGAAAAAACCAACCCTTACGGTTGGTTTTTTTATATCTGCAATTAATTCGATAAACAGACCGTGACACATCACAGCCTGTTTATTTTCTGTTATCAGAACGTCCAGACCACACCCGCCTGAGTATTCCACGGCGATTCTACCCCTGCGCCATTGCCATAGCTGACTGACAAATGACCGCTTAACGTCGGGGTAAACGATGACCTTATCCCAGCCTGATAAACGCCACTGGTTCCAGCCACATCATTATTAAATTTGCCATCGTCATTAACTTTCACCTGGTTAGAATCGGCGTATTCCTGACGCACGGCCGCTTTCAGCCAGGGTTCCAGCGTCGTACCGTTTTGCAGGTCCATGTGATAGCTTACCGCCGTTCCCGCTTCAGCGCGTAATATCCGGGTATTTCCCACATCCGCGCGCATGCCGTTTGATAACGTGTAGTCCTGACCATCTGTGGTAAAGCCGGTAAAGGCCAGATAGGGTCTAACACTCCACAATCCGTCAACCCAACGGAACCCGCTCTCAACATGAGCACCCGCGCCGTTACTATTGTAATCGCCAAACGCTGTTGCCCCATTACTCATCTTGCCATGGATGGTGTTGGCAAAACGGTCAACTTTCACCACCCCATCAACATAGGCACCGTTCTGATGCTCCCAACCGGCATAAGCCCCCAGGGTATAGCTATCGATATTACCTTTGCCGCCGCGATCAAAACCAATATCAGAATGAGAGTAACCAAAGATCAAGCCGCGAATTGTACTGCTTTCTTCACGGGAGAAACGGCTATCGATACCGAGCGTCAGGCCCGTCAATGTTTGCTCAAAACCAGCTCCCGCATCAGTGGTCACGTTGTTGCGGGTGTTAATTGCCGAACTCCACATCGCCGTATCGTAACTAACGCCTTTTACGCTACCAAGACGCTCACGCACGGTGTCCAGTTCTGCATCAAATACCAGCGGTTGTGCGGCCGCCATATTCAGCACATCAGTGGTTGAAGGGGTAATTTGCGCGCGATTCTCTGCCAGACTCCAGCTATGGTTGCCATTATCCAGCAAGGTATATTCATACGTACCGATATCAACAACGCCTCCGGCATTGCCCAACGTAAATGCAGCATCACCGCCGCCCGTTGTTACCAGTGTAAGGCTATCTCCTGCTGCCGGGCTGGCACCGGTGTCCGTCACGAATATTTTGAAATCACCTGTTGCCTGACCGGTGACGTTGAGCTGATCGCTCTGATGATTAGCCATATCGGTACGCATATAAAAATTGCCGTTTCCCGACAGGGTATTGGTGGTCAACGTAATGAAATTTTCCGCACTTGCCGTCACTGATGAACGAGTCACTGGCTCATCCATCATAATCACATTTGCGTCAGACATCGCAAGGTTGGCTAAGTTGAGGAGGGTGTTTTGGTTCGTCGTAGTGATATCGGCAATGATGGTCCATACGCTATTTTCGAGCGAAACGTCCGCTTTGCTGGTATCCACGGCACCATGCGTTCTAAAAGAAGCGCCCTCAGAAACCACTACCTTACCCACCAACATTGCGTGTGCATAATTTATTTGCGGCTTCATGACCTCAAGAATGCCATCATTCCCTCTGACTGAAACGTTAACCATTGTGCCAGCCCAGACGTTAGCGCGGCCATTGTTGATAACCATATTTTCAGAGATGGCTTTTGAGGAATACGTGATACTTCCATTCTGATATGATCGACCGAGATCATATACCGCATTTGCCTGCACTTTCGTACCAGTATCCTTTCCCAGCGATTGCATAGTGGCATGCTTATCAAGGATAGTATCAATGGCCTGCGTGTCCTCCATAACAATGAGCCCGGAACCATCATCCAGTTCATAATTTTTTGACACACCATCTTTTATACTAAATTGGCCTTTACTGTTTGGACCACTCACTTCCAGCGCATTCGTTGAGACAATTAATTTTCCGCCTGCTTTTTTATCAACGCCAGTTACAGTCCCGCCATCCATAACCTCCAGTAAGCCGCCACTATCTACAGTGGTATTATAAGCGAAGTCATTTTCTTCAACTCGCAAACTTCCGCCGTTTTCCAACAACATATTATTAGCAATACCATTCTTGATATCGAACTGACCGAGACGGTTTGTTCCGAATACCTCCATGGCCCGCGTGGTTGTTTTAATAGCACCGCCTGCTTTCTGATCTACCGCAAATGCAAATCCCCCCTCTTTAACCTCCAGTAGTCCTCCCTTTTCGATAGCGACAAAGACGGCCCCCCCATCTTTTTCAACGATTAAGCGCCCGCCTTTAATCGTGGTATCATTCGCTGCGCCATAAACCTGTAGCACACCATTATTGAGCGTAGTCTGGTTTGCCGCGCCACCCATTTGAACAATTTGATAACCGTCATTTAATACTGAGTATTCTGCGGCGCCATTCATTTCAATGTACTGATACCCTCCGTTAATTTCAGTATTATTACTTACACCAAATTCTTTTATATGCTGTTCTCCGCCAGGATTGATTTTCGTATTATTGGCGGTCCCATAAACCAGCTGGATATCTTTTTCCAGGACAACACCATCAACTGTCTCACCATACTCAACTGTTGATGCCAATGCTATGGGTGAATATAACGCTGTAGCCACCAGAACAGATATTGCGGAACGACAAAGAGAAACAGAACCAGATTGATGCATTGAGCTTTCATCCTATGAAATTAATTGCAGTTAAAAGCATTGGGTACAGAAAATACCCATAGCTCCATACCCGGAGTCAGTTTTTAAAAACTGTTTAAAGAAATGCACAAGTATTGTGATTGATTTTTTAGTTGTTTTTCTTGATGAGAAGCTGATGCAAAATTCCGTCTTTATAATGAAAATGATGCCAAAGCGAACGACAAGGTTGTAGTTTTCACTACATGTCCATACATAAAATGGGGTAACATTCACGCGCCTGGTAGCGTTACCAACGCTACGCTCAAACATAATGATTCTAATAAAACCTCAGGAGACTACTATGCCTGAAGCAACGCCTTTTCAGGTGATGATTGTGGATGATCATCCACTTATGCGACGCGGTGTTCGTCAGTTACTGGAGCTTGATCCTGGCTTTGAAGTGGTCGCCGAAGCGGGCGACGGCGCGAGCGCGATCGATCTGGCGAATAGACTGGATATCGACGTGATCTTGCTGGATCTCAATATGAAAGGTATGAGTGGCCTGGATACCCTCAATGCCTTGCGCAGGGATGGCGTTACCGCGCAAATTATTATCCTGACCGTATCAGATGCCTCCAGCGATGTCTTTGCGCTGATAGACGCAGGCGCAGACGGTTATCTGTTGAAAGACAGCGACCCGGAAGTATTGCTGGAAGCAATTCGTGCTGGAGCGAAAGGCAGCAAAGTCTTTAGCGAACGCGTCAATCAGTACTTACGTGAACGTGAAATGTTTGGCGCGGAAGAAGATCCCTTCAGCGTGCTGACGGAGCGCGAGCTGGATGTTCTGCACGAGCTGGCACAGGGGCTGTCAAATAAACAGATTGCCTCGGTGTTGAATATTTCAGAGCAGACAGTAAAAGTACATATTCGCAATCTGCTGCGCAAACTCAATGTCCGCTCACGCGTGGCGGCCACCATTCTGTTCCTGCAACAACGCGGGGCACAATAAAAATAGCCCGATGGATTTATCATCGGGCTGAGATTTATGACAAACGCAAAACTGCCTGATGCGCTACGCTTATCAGGCCTACGTGGATCGATCAATTTATTGAATTTACACAATTTTGTAGGCCGGATAAGGCGTTCACGCCGCATCCGGCATAAACTAAGCGCACTTTGTCAACAGTCTAGCCCGATGGCATCACCATCGGGCCTCTTTTTATTTACTCTCCTGCGGCGACAAATGTTGCATCGCCTGCGCGATACTACGTTCAATCACCGCACGGCGAGTATCGTTGGCAGGTAAGAGTTTCAACATCATCTCCCACGCGGCAACGGCTTCGCCAAATCGCTGCTGCTCAAAGGCATTAAACGCATACATGCTTAACACACGGATATTGCTGTGGTCGCTTCTCACCAACTGGCGCAGCAGTTCACCACCGAGGCGGTTGTCGTTGGGATCAGATGAACGTGTCAACGCTTCAGCATAACCCAGTGCGGCATCGCTGTTTTTCGGATCGAGGCGATACGCAGTAGCGTATGCATCGGTGGCGATACTAGCGTTACCCAGCGCCATGCCAACACGGCCCAACATAATCCAGCCTTCTATATCTCCCGGATTTTTTTGCAGTTGAGTACGCATCCCCAGCGCAAGACGCGACATCTCTTCTTCGTTGAGCGGATCGGTTTTCGGATCCAGCGCCCTGTCCAGCAACGCCGGAGCCTGTGCCGTGGCCTGCTGCCAGATTTTCACCTGCTGATAATTGCCAGTCTGGTAGTAGCTGACGCCAGCCACAATTAACGCCACCACAATACCCGGCAGATAAACAATATATCCGGCACGCTTACCTTCCTGCACGCTTTGTTCAGGAAACGCTTCCGGCACTACGCGTACCCGACGCCGCGAGCGGGCGTATATGACCCAACCGCCAATGCCAATAGCCACTACCGGAAGCACCCACAGCAGCACGGTCAGCGGCGTTAACGGCGGATCGTAAGTGACGAAGTTGCCGTAACGCGCCACCATATAATCGACAATCTCTTTTTTACTTTTACCTTCCTGCATCAGTTCATACACTTTCTGACGCAGGTCGGTGGCAATCATCGAGTTGGAATCGGCAATGCTGTTGTTCTGGCATTTCGGGCAGCGCAGTTCTTCAGTGAGCTGACGGAACTGTTGTTCCTGTGCTTCATCTTTAAACTGCAACACGTCGATGGTCGCCAGTGCTGAGCCGGAGATCATCAGCATCAGCACGCCCAATAAAAACCTCATTGTGCGGCCTCCTTACTGTATTTCTCCCACAGCGGCTTGATCTCTTCTTCCCAGACGCGAGGATTGAGATCGCCCGCATGGCGATAGCGAATGATACCGTTGCCGTCAATAAGGAAGGTTTCTGGCGCGCCATAGACACCGAGATCCAGCCCTAACATGCCGTCGCCATCAAACAGGCTTAGCGCGTAAGGATTGCCCAGCTCTTTCAGCCAGCTGATTGCCTTCTGGCGATCGTCTTTATAGTTCATGCCGACCACGCGAATGCCCTGCGCTGAAAGCTGATTCAGATATTGATGTTCCGCACGGCAGGTCGGACACCAGGTCGCCCAGACGTTAAGCAGTACTGGTTTGCCCTGAGTCAGCACATCCGCCTGATAAAACTGCCCCGGATTGTCCAGTGATTCGAGACGAAACTTCGGCACAGGCTTGCCAATGAGCGCCGATTCCAGATTGGTCGGATCATCCCCTTCGGCATTACGCGCCAGCTGCCACAGCAGCGCCGCGGCAATCGCCAGGAAGATAATCAACGGAATTAACAATACTTTGCGCTTCATACGGCCTCCGGCGCAGTTTTTTGCGGACTCACGCGCTTACGATAGCGAGGATCAAACAGACACAGCAGTCCGCCCAACACCATCATCAGCCCGCCCGCCCAAATCCAGCGAACAAATGGTTTGTAGTAAAGACGCACGGCCCACGCGCCGTTTTCCAGCTCTTCACCGAGCGCGGCGTACAGGTCACGCGTGATGCCGCCGTCAATTGCCGCTTCGGTCATCATCGACCCGGCAGTGTTGTAATAACGTTTTTCCGCATACAGCACCGTTTCCGGCTTGCCATCGCGCGTTACGCCGATAGTCGCCACACCGCCACGCCAGTTCGGGCCAGTCACCTCTTTGACATCACGGAAGGTGAAGCGATATTCATGAATATCGACGCTATCGCCGGACTTCATGCGCACATCACGCTCAACGCTATAGTTCTGGCTAAAGGCAATGCCAACAATTGTCACTGCCAGCCCAAGGTGAGCCGCCACCATCCCCCAATAACTGAAGGTGGTTTTCGTGCCGCGTGAAATACGTAGCGCAGCTTCCGCAATTGCCAGCACCGCAATCCAGCAGGCCATTGCCAGGCCGAGCACCGTCATCGCCACAACTTTGCTTTCGAACAGCCACGGCAACAGCAGCGACAGCACCAGCGTAGAGATGAAGGCGATAATCAATAAATTGCGGATCTTACGTGGGCGATCCCGCCCCCAGCGCACCAGAGGACCGACACCAAGCAGTAGCGCAAACGGCACCATCAGCCAGGTAAACATGGTGTTGAAGAACGGTTCGCCAATCGAAATACTGCCCAGTCCCAGTTGCTTATGCACCAACGGCAGCAGCGTCCCCAGCAACACCACCAGCATCGCAGCGACCAGCAAAACATTGTTCGCTAACAGCAAAGATTCCCGCGACCACAGCGCATTGTTTACGCGTGAGCGAACTTTGTGTCCACGCGCGGCAAACAGCAGCAGCGAACCGCCAATCACCAGCACCATAAAGGCGAGGATAAACATACCGCGCGCCGGATCAGACGCAAACGCGTGTACCGATACCAGCACGCCGGAACGCACGAGGAAGGTCCCCAGCAGACACAACGAGAAGGCACTGATTGCCAGCAGTAATGTCCACGCTTTGAAACTGGCGCGTTGTTCAGTGACCGCCAGTGAGTGCATCAGCGCAGTCCCCACCAGCCACGGCATAAACGAGGCGTTTTCTACCGGATCCCAGAACCACCAGCCGCCCCAGCCGAGTTCGTAATAGGCCCATGCGGAACCGAGCACAATGCCGAGCGTCAGGAAAATCCACGCCGCCAGCGTCCACGGGCGAGTAAAACGCGCATAAGTGCTGTCCAGACGCCCGCTCAGCAAAGAAGCAATGGCAAAAGCAAACGCCACCGAGAACCCCACGTACCCCATATAGAGCAGAGGCGGATGGAAGATCAGCCCCGGATCCTGTAACAGCGGGTTAAGATCGCGCCCTTCAATCGGGAAGTTCGGCAACGTGCGTGAGAACGGGTTAGAGGTAAAGAGAATGAACAGCAAAAAGCCGACGCTGACCATCCCCATTATCGCCAGTACGCGGGCCACAATATCCAGCGGAATACGCTGACTAAAAATCGCTACCGCAAAGGTCCAGCCGCTCATCAGCAGCACCCACAGCAGGAGCGAGCCTTCATGCGCGCCCCAGGTAGCCGCCACGCGATACCACACCGGAAGCTGGGTATTGGAGTTGCTGGCAACATAGGTGACGGTGAAGTCGTTGACCACGAAGGCATTGACCAGTACCAGAAATGCGCCAGCCACAGACATAAACAGCAGCCAGGCAAACAAGCGGGAAGACGCCATCATGCGCGCATCTCCGCGCGCTACGCCCCATAGCGGATACACGGACAGCAGCAGCGCAATTCCTAGCGCCAGACACAGCAGCCCGTTACCAATTTCCGGCATCATGATGCTGGGTCCTTATAAACACTCGCCGGGCGACGGTGATTGGCTTCCATCGCTTTCTCAACTTCTGGCGGCGTGTAGTTTTCGTCGTGTTTCGCCAGCACTTCTTTTGCGAGGATATGATTGCCTTTTTCCAGTTCGCCCTGCACCACAACGCCCTGCCCTTCACGGAACAGATCCGGCAAAATGCCTTCGTAAGAGACATCTACTGAACCTTCAGCGTCGTAAATGGTGAAAGTTACTTTTAGCGAATTGGGATCGCGCTGCACGCTACCCGGCATCACCATCCCGCCAACGCGCAGACGCTGACCGACTTCCGGCATTTGCTGAGTTTCACGCTTGCCGTAGAGAATTTCCCCCGGCGTATAAAAGAGATCGATATTCGAGCGCAGCGCATATAGCACCAGACCGATAGTCAGCGCCAGCCCTGCCAACACGGCACAGGCAATCCACAAGCGGTTTTTACGGCGAATATTCATGCAGCCTCCTGCTGTTGCGCAGCACGTAAACGCGCCTCACGCGCCCGCTGTTGCGCCACACCACGCAGAATTGCGCGATGTTGCATCACCGAGTGCACGACCAAAACCACCAGCGGAATAACGGTCATCACCACCGCCAGCCAGACAAAAAAGGCGTAACCGCCCATTGCGAAAAATTCATTCCAGGAAGCAAATGCAGGGGTCATTTACGGCCTCTTTTCAGTATCAGTTCACTCACCCACGGACGGCGTTTTTCCATCAGCAAAATCAAATTACGCATCCGCATCAGCGTCAGCGTGGCAGACAGGAGCAGGAAGCCAAAAATCGACCAGCGCAGCGGCGAACGCATCGCCGGATCGATACTTTGCTGCATCCGCGTTGATCCCTGATGCAGGGTGTTCCACCACTCCACGGAGTAATGAATAATCGGCAGATTCACCACGCCAATCAGCACCAGGATACCTGCCGCACGGCCCGCCAGACGGCGGTCGTCGAAGGCGTGCCACAGGGCAATCACACCCACATACAAAAACAGCAGCACCAGTTCAGAAGTCAGACGTGCATCCCATACCCACCAGGTGCCCCACATCGGTTTTCCCCATGCAGAGCCGGTAACCAGGGCAATAAAGGTAAACACGGCACCAATGGGGGCCATCGCCGCCACCGCCAGGTTGGCCATTTTCATCTGCCAGACAAGGCCAATAAACGCTGCCACTGCCATTGATGCATAAATGCCCATCGACCAGATCGCCGCAGGCACATGCAGGTAGATAATGCGGTAGCTATTTCCCTGCTGATAATCAGCCGGAGCAAAGCCGAATCCCCAGATCCAGCCGACGGTAAGCACGACCACACTGGCAATTGCCAGCCACGGTATAAACCAGCCACAGATTTGATACAGCCGTGGTGGGATCGCCAGTTGATGCAGTGTTTTCCACATAGTTTCGATACCAGACTCGAACAAAAATCAGTAATCCAGCGTTATTGAATGCTGATTCGTAACGCTGCCGCCGTCGCAAAAGGACTTAATGTCGCGGTGCCTGCCAGCAACGCGCCTAAAATTGCCAGATACCCGTCAACGGGCAAATGCATGGAAGCCGCGTCCATCGCGGCGGTGGCAAAGATGAGTAATGGGATAGTCAGCGGTAACACCAGTATGCTGAGCAGCACACCACCGCGCTTAAGTCCCACTGTCAACGCCACACCCGGTGCACCGAGAAAGCCAAGCGTAGGCGTTCCCAGCAGCAGCGTCAGCGCCATCACTTGCCAGCCATAAACATCCATTCCCAGTAGCATTGCTACCAGTGGCGAAAGGATGAGTAACGGCAGACCGGTTACCATCCAGTGCGCCATCACCTTCGCCAGCACAACGGCGGGCAAGGGTAACGGCAACAACATCAATTGTTCAAGACTGCCGTCCTGCAAATCGTCACGGAACAGTCGTTCCAGCGCCAGCAAGGATGAAAGCAGCGCAGCAACCCAGATAATGCCCGGTGCAATACGCGCCAGCAGTTGCGGCTCCGGACCGATACTGAGCGGAAAAAGGGTAATTACAATCAGGAAGAACCACAGCGGGTTGGCGATTTCGGCGCTATGGCGAAACGCTACACGCAGCTCAAGACGGAAAATGCGCCAGAACATCATGCGGCCCTCGTTTGCGTCAGTGAAATGCGGCGAATTTTACTTTCAGCAACGTTGAGCGGCTGGTGGGTAGTCAGAATCACAATCCCCCCCTGCTCCGTATGCTGCGCCATACGCTGGGTCAGACGATCGACGCCGTTAACGTCAATCGCGGTAAAAGGCTCGTCGAGGATCCATAACGTGGCACGGGTCAGCCACAGACGCGCTAAAGCGACGCGGCGTTGTTGCCCGGCCGAGAGCTGATTTACAGGAATATCTTCGAATCCGGCAAGCCCGGCCTGCGCCAGGGCTTCCAGACATTGTGCGGTATCGCCATCGCGATGATAAAAGTGCAGATTTTCTAACGCCGTCAGCCGGGTTTTGATCCCCGGCTGATGGCCTATCCATAACAGGTTTTGATGGTAGCTGTCGCGTACCTGATGCAAGGGCTGCCCTTGCCAGAGAACCTCGCCTGCGTCAGGGCGAGACAACCCCGTCAGCAAACGGAGAAGCGTTGTCTTCCCCGCGCCGTTGCTACCGGTGATTTGTACCCACTCTCCTGCGTTCAGCGTAAATGACAAGCCACTAAATAAGGTTCGTTCATCCCGCTCACAAAGTAACTCTCTGGCTTCAAGCATACCCACGCAATAACCCTGTTAAAAACCTGGCTCGACTTCACGCATATCGGGCAGCTTGTGCGCTATCCCTTTATGGCAATCAATACAGGTTTGCCCATCTTTCACCGCCTGGTCATGCATCTTCGCGGCAACCGATTTCTGGGCGGTTGTATCCATATACTCGAAGTTGTGACAGTTACGGCACTCCTGCGAGTTATTGTCCTTCATGCGCCGCCACTCATTCTGTGCCATCGTCAGACGATGAGCTTCAAATTTCTGCGGCGTGTCAATAACGCCAAAAATTTTACCATACAGCTCTTTACTTGCTTTGAGCTTGCGTATCATCTTCGGCACAAACTCGTGCGGAACGTGACAATCCGGACAGGTCGCACGGACGCCGCTACGGTTGTTGTAGTGCACGGAATCCATGTATTCCTGATACACCGTGTTGCGCATTTCGTGGCAGCTAATGCAGAACTCTTCGGTATTGGCTTTTTCCATCCCGGTGTTAAAGCCACCCCAGAAGACGATGCCGCCAACAAAACCGATCAACAGCAGCGTCCCCAGCGCCAGACGGCTGGGGGTACGCCACCATTTCCACAGGCGCTTAATCAGACCAGGCTTACGGTCAGAATTTCCCATAATAACCTCTTATTTCCCGTAACCTTTTGATGGGGTAAAGGTATTCCCCACGATTGGCGCGGTATCGGCCTGCGGTACGTGACATTGCAGACAGAAATAACGACGCGGAGCCACTTCCGCGCCCACTTTGCCGTCGCTGTCCATAAAGTGAGTAGGGCTGATACGCGGCGCGCCAGTGGTGCGATAGCTTTCGACACCGTGGCACTGCAAGCAGCGGTTGGTATTGGTCGTTACCTGATAACCTTCAACGCTATGCGGGATCATTGGCGGCTGATTCACATAGTTCAGCGGCATCCGTTCCTGCTCTTTTGGCATCCGAATGGCCCCTTCCTGTGTCCCGGATACTTCCGGCGACTGGCTAAAATCGACGCCATTAGCCGCCCAAACCGCGCCGCTTACCACCAGGGCCAGCATCGCCGTCCATTGACACAGCGCTTTCTTCAGGTCATGGCTTTTCATGATTTCGCTCCCGAACTCCATCGTGTAGTTATTGTAAATACATCCTCAGAACAGACATCCACGCAGCGACCGCACGTCATGCAATCGCGGCTGGTGACCTGCACCGGGCTTTGTTCATCCAGCACCGGGGCACGTAGCACATGCGGTTCCGGGCAAACATGAAAACAATCCATACAGCGGTTACATTTCTGCCGATCGGTGGCCGCAACGGTAATCACACCTTTGCTACCCAGCACGCCATACAGCGCGCCAACCGGACAAATGTGCCCGCACCAGCCGTGTTCAACGACCAGTAGATCAAATAAAAACAGCGCGAGAATAAGCAGCGCGCCGCTGCCGAAGCCCATTACCAGGCTACGCCCCATCAGAGAAACGGGGTTGATCCATTCCCAAATGAGCGTGCCAGTTAAGGCTGATCCCACCAGAATGACCACCAACAGCACGTAGCGAATGTGGCGAGGGATCGTCGCAGACTGATTGAGGTCAAAGCGCCTGCGTAACCAGTTCGCTAAGTCGGTAATCGGGTTCAGCGGGCAGACCCAGCTGCAAAATAATCGCTTTCCCGCCAGGGCGTAGAGCACGGTGATAATCACCGCACCGGTCAACGCCACCGTGGCAGGCAGATGACCACTGGCAAGACTTTGCAGCGTCATCAGCGGATCGGTCAGCGGAACGGTGTCGAATAACAGGCTACTGCTGTAGTTGCCGTGCAAGATCCACACACCAAACCATGGACCGCTCAAAAACATCCCCAGCACGAAGAACTGACAAAGGCGACGTAACACCAGCCAACGGTGACTGCGCCACCAGCCTTTTTTCTCCAGCGCCTCGCGCCCGGCGTCACGTTTACGATTTGCCATTGTTCCCCTCCAGCCAGCCGAAGCGGTAATGGTGACCTAACTCCCCTTTCGCCAGTGACAGCGGTAACACCTTGATTGCCGGTTGTTCCAGCACGCATACTTTTTCGCACTTACCGCAACCGGTACAGGCGTCGCTGTGAACCGTCGGCAGAAAGCGGGCGTGCTTACCGGTACGCGTGTTGCGCTCCAGCTCCAGGGTGATGGCCTCATCAATTTTCGGGCATTCGCGATAACAAACATCGCAGCGCAGCCCCTGAAAGTTGAGACAGTTTTCCTGGTCCACCAGTACCGCCAGCCCCATCCGCGCGTCGTCGATCGATTCGATCTCACGATCCAGCGCACCGCTCGGGCACACTTTGGCGCACGGAATGTCCTCACACATTTCGCAAGGAATATCCCGTGCGACAAAATATGGCGTGCCCGCCGACAGACCAGAGGCCAGCGTCGCCAGTTTTAAGGTGTCGTAAGGGCAAGCCTGAACACACTGACCGCAACGCACACAGGCACTGGCAAAGGCGTTCTCGTTTATGGCTCCGGGCGGGCGCAACCGCACGCCAGATGCGCGTGCGGTTTGCTGTTGTAACCCCAGCGCCACACCCACGGCAGCCAGCCCGCCTGCTGTGCGAACAACATCGCGCAGAAAGCGGCGGCGACCATTTTGAGGTTTCGCTGACCGGGACATAATGGCTTACACCTTCTCCAGTTTGACCGCGCACTTCTTGAAGTCCGTCTCTTTCGAGAGCGGATCGGTCGCATCCAGCGTCAGTTTGTTAACCAGCTGTGCGGCGTCGAAGAACGGCATGTACACCAGGCCCTGTGGCGGACGGTTACGACCGCGCGTTTCAACAATCGAGATCACTTCGCCACGGCGAGAAACCACTTTCACTTTGTCGCCACGGCGCAGATCGCGCGCTTTCGCATCCAGCGGGTGAATAAACAGGACCGCTTCCGGGAAGGCGCGGTGCAGTTCCGGCACACGGCGAGTCATACTGCCGGTGTGCCAGTGCTCCAGGACGCGTCCGGTAGAGAGCCACAGGTCGTACTCTTCATCCGGTGCTTCCGCCGCCGGTTCGAACGGCAGCGCGAAGATCACCGCTTTGCCATCCGGTTTACCGTAGAACTTGTAGCCTTCGCCCGCTTTCACGTACGGGTCGTTACCTTCGCTGTAACGCCACTGCGTTTCTTTACCGTTCACCACCGGCCAGCGCAGACCGCGCGCTTTGTGGTAGTCATCGAACGGTGCCAGATCGTGACCGTGACCGCGACCAAACCATGCGTACTCTTCGAACAGCCCTTTTTGCAGATAGAAGCCCAGCTCGCGGGATTCATCGTTCAGCTGATCTTCCGCCAGTTCGGATACCGGGAATTTGCTCACTTCGGGGGTGGCATACAGAACTTCGTACAGCGTTTTGCCACGCAGTTCCGGTTTCTTCGCCAGCAGCTCTTCCGGCCATACTTCTTCAGTTTTGAAGCGGCGGGAGAACTGGACTAACTGCCAGAGATCCGATTTCGCTTCGCCTGGCGCCTGTACCTGCTGACGCCAGAACTGAGTACGGCGTTCGGCGTTACCGTAAGCGCCCTCTTTCTCTACCCACATTGCGGTCGGCAGGATCAAGTCGGCTGCCAGCGCACTGACTGTCGGATACGGATCGGAGACGATGATGAAGTTGCGCGGATCGCGCCAGCCCGGCATACGCTCTTCATTAATGTTCGGCCCGGCCTGTATGTTGTTGGTACACATGGTCCAGTAAACATTCAGCTTGCCGTCTTTCAGTGCACGGTCTTGTGCCACCGCGTGCAGACCGATTTTCGCCGGAATGGTGCCGCTCGGGATATTCCACTTCTTCTCGCAAATATCACGGTGTTTCTCGTTAGTCACCACCATGTCCGCAGGCAGACGGTGAGCAAAGGTGCCCACTTCACGCGCAGTACCACACGCGGAAGGCTGCCCGGTCAGGGAGAACGGACCGCAACCCGGCTGGGAAATTTTGCCGGTCAGCAGGTGCAGGTTGTAGACCAGGTTGTTGGCCCACACGCCACGAGTATGCTGGTTGAAGCCCATCGTCCAGTAGGAGATGACTTTCTTGTTCGGATCGGCATACAGCTGCGCCAGTTGTTCTAACTGGTCTTTCGGCACGCCGGTCATTTCGGCAGTTTTTTCCAGCGTATACTCGGCAACGAAGGCTTTGTAATCTTCAAAGCTCATCGGTTCGGAGGCGTCAGAACCCGGATTCTTCGCTGCTTTTTCCAGCGGATGGGTCGGACGTAAACCGTAGCCGATGTCCGTCGCCCCTTTGCGCAGGTTAACGTGCTTGCTGAAGAAGTCCTGATTTATCGCATTGTTTTGAATGATATAGTTGGCGATGTAGTTCAGGATCACCAGGTCAGATTGCGGCGTAAAGATGATGCCGTTATCCGCCAGCTCGAAGCTACGATGCTGGTAGGTAGAAAGCACCGCCACGGTGACGTTCTGGTTAGAGAGACGACGGTTAGTGATGCGTGACCAGAGGATCGGGTGCATCTCCGCCATGTTAGCGCCCCACAGCACAAACGCGTCAGCCTGCTCGATGTCGTCATAGCAGCCCATCGGCTCATCCATACCAAAGGTACGCATAAAGCCAACTACTGCCGACGCCATACAGTGACGTGCGTTCGGGTCGATGTTGTTCGAACGGAAGCCCGCTTTGAACAGCTTGGACGCGGCATAACCTTCCCAGATAGTCCACTGACCAGAACCGAACATACCGATCGATTCCGGTCCTTTTTCTTTCAGGGCGGTTTTGAATTTCTCTTCCATCACATCGAAGGCCTGATCCCAGGTGATTGGGGTAAATTCGCCTTCTTTGTCATATTTACCGTTTTTCATACGCAGCAGCGGCTGCGTCAAACGGTCTTTACCGTACATGATCTTGGGCAGGAAATAGCCCTTAATGCAGTTCAGGCCACGGTTAACCGGTGCGTCCGGGTCGCCCTGACAGGCCACCACACGTCCCTGCTGCGTTCCGACCAGAACGCCGCAACCAGTACCGCAGAAACGGCACGGCGCTTTATCCCATTTGATGGCTTCCTGCTGACCAACAACGGCGCGGGCAACGCCCGGCACGCTGAGACCGGCAGCCGCCGCAGCGGCCGCAACGGCGTTAGCTTTCATAAAGCTACGACGACTGAGTTTCATGGTGTTTCCTCACCTTGCTCTTCCTGCTGGTGATAAACCAGCGACACCGCCAGCACGCCCTCTACGTTGCGTACTGACTCAATGGTTTGGATCAGCGTTTCGCTGTCTTCTGCTTCCACCACCACAATCAACTGACCGCTCGGCGCGTCGCTGACAGCAACTTCACAGCCGGGAAAGGCGTTCAGTTGGGTGCTGATGTCTGAAATTCGTTCGCTTTTGGCCTGCACGACCAGGCTGCAAACTTGCCAGTTAGTGTGCATGGAGATACTCCGCAGTTATGGCTGATACCGGACAGCTGGCTGCACATGCTCCACATCCGTTGCAAAGTTGGCTATTAAGTTGCGGCTGGTAGATCCCGGAGAGCGTCGGGCGAAAGATAATTGCCATTGGCTCACAGCTATCCTGACAGCGGCGGCATTCAACAGACTGATACGCCAGGCACGCGTCCCCAATGGTGAACTGCAAATCCCAGGCCCTGGTGTGGCGCGGAGAAAATAGCGATTCGGGGCAAGCCTGCGCGCAGTCGTAACAGAAGCTGCACTCGTTATTTTTGAAATTAACGCTCGGATAGCCGCCCGCGCCGCGTTGCAGAATGTTGTTTTCACAAGCATTAATACAGGCGTCGCAGCGGGTGCAATGGGTCAGAAAATGAGATTCATCACCGGACCAGGGCGGACGGATACCGTTACTGGCTTTGCGCCAGCGACCAGTGAGTATGCCCCGACGGGATGCATCAATCTTCACATTGACCTTCCATCATTAACGCGCTCTGAAAATTGAGAGCGACCAAATAAACCGCATAATTAATAAGCCATTTTTATAGCCGCTAAGATATTAAAGGATGTGTCAAAGATGCATACCCCGATCGGGGTAAAACCTGTAGCAGGATCAAAAGAGTGGCGGGAAGCGTGGCAAAAACGGGCTTTTGCTCACATTTCAAATGGTTATAAATATATTTATATAGCGATTAATTCACCAGAGATATTTCTGCTGGTTTGCTCTCTCATTAGAATTTAACACTAAAAGAGCAGGTAAAATTGTCTGAATGTTCTTTAAGTTATTCATAAAGCAAATTAATAAATCTGATGAATATGTTAACCTTCAGCGACATCATCGGTGAAAACCTATAAATGAAGAAGGAAAGCAAAAAAATGAAGACCATTCTACCTGCAGTATTGTTTGCCGCTTTCGCTACCACTTCCGCCTGGGCGGCAGAAAGCGTCCAGCCACTGGAAAAAATCGCGCCTTATCCACAAGCTGAAAAAGGGATGAAGCGTCAGGTGATTCAGTTAACCCCGCAAGAAGATGAATCTACCCTGAAAGTAGAACTGTTAATCGGTCAGACGCTGGAAGTCGATTGCAATTTGCATCGTCTCGGCGGGAAGCTGGAAAACAAAACGCTGGAAGGCTGGGGCTATGATTATTATGTCTTTGATAAAGTCAGTTCCCCGGTTTCGACGATGATGGCCTGCCCGGATGGCAAGAAAGAGAAGAAATTTGTCACCGCGTATCTGGGCGATGCTGGAATGCTGCGTTACAACAGCAAGCTGCCGATCGTGGTGTATACGCCAGACAATGTAGATGTGAAGTACCGCGTCTGGAAGGCGGAAGAGAAAATTGACAACGCGGTAGTTCGCTAAACTGCCGTGAAGTGCGGCACCCCGTAGGTCAGACAAGGCGGTCACGCCGCATCCGACATCCAACGCCCGAGCCGGTTGCCTGATGCGACGCTGACGCGTCTTATCAGGCCTACACCGCTGTGAAGTGCTCCACCCCGTAGGTCGGATAAGGCGGTTACGCCGCATCCGACATCTAACGCCCAAGCCGGTTGCCTGATGCGACGCTGGCGCGTCTTATCAG